>JAJTZA010000039.1 GCA_021463905.1 Terrimicrobiaceae bacterium
CCCGAGGTCCTCATGGAAATCACCATGCGGAACCTCATCGTGGACGGCTCACTCGACTTGCGCGACTTTTTGGACCGCGTGGACGTGCTCAGCGCCCTGGGACGCACCGTCCTCATCTCGCAACATGCGGAATTTTTCCGCCTGGTCCACTACCTGCGCCTCTACACTGACCGACCGATCGGGCTGCCCCTGGGCATCCCCGCCCTCGCCGAGATCTTTGACCCCCAATACTACACGGAGCTGGAGGGCGGAATCCTTGAGGCACTCGGACGGCTCTTCAAAACCGGGGTGAGTCTTTACGCCTACCCGTGGCTGAACCCACAGGGCCACCTCGTGACCGCCCAGGACTTCGATACCCATCCCGCCATCCGCCACCTCTATGCCTACCTCATCGAAAAACGCGCGATCCGACCCCTGGAAAACTCCCGGCCCGAACTCCTGAAAATCCGTTCCCGCGATGTCCTGCGCCTCATCCGCGAGAAGAACCCTGAATGGAAGAACATGGTGCCGGAGCTGGCGGCCCGGGTGATCAGCGAACGGGGTTTGTTTGCGTGAGGCAGCCGACGTAAAAAATCAGGCGGCAAGCAGAGCGGCGCCAAAGACGCCGGCACTATCGCCCAGCAGGGGCGGGAGGATGCGGGTGCGCAGTTCGGGGTTGAAAACGTGGGCTTGTACGGCGTGGCGGGTTGCCTCTTCGTAGAGCAGCGGGAGATTGCCAACCCCTCCTCCGATGACGACTGCATCGGGGTCCACAATGTTGAGAACCGCCGCAAGCGCGACGCCAAATTTTTCGCGGAGGCGATTGAGGGTGGCGCGGGCGTGCGCGTCCTCCGCCGCGCGGGCGACGATCTCGGGCAGCTTCCGGGGCACGCCTGAAATTTCGTGGTAGAAGCGTTCCAGCGACGGCCCGGCCAGAACGGTTTCGACGCATCCCAGGCGTCCGCAATAGCAGGGTGTGGATTCTCCGGGGATGGGATTGTGACCCCATTCGCCCGCAATACCATGAAGCCCGGACACCAATTTCCCGTCCACAACCAGCCCCCCACCAACCCCTGTCCCCAAGATCAATCCAAAGACAACACCCGCCCCGCGGCCTGCGCCCCATTTGGTTTCGGCGAGCGCAAAACAATTGGCATCATTGGCCAGGAGAGCCTGGACACCCAGCGTCCGCGAGAGGTCGTCGCGCAGGGTGCGGCCATTGAGACACCGGGTGTTGGAATTTTTCAGTTGGCCGGTTGTTGGTTCGATGGCGCCGGGGGTTCCGATGCCGATGCGCGCGGGGCGGGATAGTCCGCTTTGGCGTTCGAGGTTTTCGATCAGGCGGGTGATCTGTTCGAGAACATGCTCGTATCCGCGTCCGCCTTCCGTGGGGATCCGCAGCCGGTGAGCGGCCGTGCCGGGATGGGCCGTGTCCAGCAGGGCCCCTTCGATCTTGGTGCCGCCAAGATCAATTCCCCAGAGCATCATGCTTCAGACCGACACCCGCATGGGCATCAGCACATAGAGGAAGGGCTTGTTGATCTTGATGACACCGGGGCTGATTTCATCAATCAGCTCGAGATGGATTTCCGGGTCGAGCAGGTTCCGCAGCGGATCCATGAGGTATTGGGCGTTGAAGGCAATCGAGAACTCACGTCCGCGGTAGTTGATGGCCATGGACTCGCTGGCTTCGCCGACTTCCGGGATGGTCATCGAGATATCGAGCCTGTTTTTTCCAAAGCTGAGTCTGAGGGGGTTGTTCGCGTCGGAGTTCAGCGTGAAGACGCGGCGCACGTATTCCAGCAAGGGTTCGCGTTCGAGGGTGATGCGCTCCTTGGCCTCGCCGGGAACCACCTGGCGGTAGTTGGGGTAGTTGCCCTCGACCAGTTTTGCCGCAAGTTCGGCACCGGGGATCCGGAAGACAATCTGGTTGGTGCCTGCCACGATCTGCACATCGCCTTCTTCCGTGAGGATGCGCTGCAGCTCGGTGACCGCCTTCGTCGGCACAATAAAATTACGCTCCTGACTCTGCGGGAACTCGATGTCGCTGTCAAAAAGCGCCAGCCGACGCCCGTCGGTCGCTACCAAGGTCAGCTTGTTTTCCGTGAAGGAAAACAGAATGCCATTCAGGACATAGCGGGTCTCGTCCAGGGAGATGGCATACGCGGTTTTGCGGAGGCCGTCTTTCAATTCCGCCTGTTTCAGAGTGTAGATTTTGGCATCGGGGAGGTCGGGGAACTTGGGGAAGTCTTCCTTGGGGAGACCGAAAAGTTTGAAGACGCTCGTCCCGCAGGTCAATGCGGTGATGTGTTTCGAGTCGGTTTCGCAAACGATTTCTGAGGAGACCAGTTCGCGTACGATGGCGGCGAAGCGTCGGGCTTGCAGGGTGGTGGCGCCGGGTTTTTCGATTTGAGCGGGCACGTCGCAACGGATGGCGACATCCAGGTCGGTTGTGGTCAGGCGCAGCCCGGTCTCGGTGGTTTCGATGAGAGTGTTGTTCAAAACCGGCAGGGTGGCACGGCTTGACACGACATTCAGGATGCGCTGGAGACCTTCCAACAGCGCCTCTTTGGTGACAGCAAACTTCATGGATTCAATAAAACCTTTCTCTTTTAGAGAGTGTCCGGCCCGCTGTCAATTGCCACGCACGCGGGAAATTTGGAAAAAATTTTGCGGCGGACTGTGGGGAAAGCGGCTCGACAGGCTGCCCGGATCGCTTTAGTTCTCGGGGCCAAGCTGATCTGTGAAATCATCCTTTGCTGCCCACATTGTCCCTTTCGCCTTATTCATGGGCTTTCTGGGGGTGGTACAGCTTCTCGAGTCAGTGGGCATGGGAACGGGGATCGGATGGCTGGCGGATCCCAAGTATTGGGTGTATCCGCTGCAAACGCTCCTGTGTATTGGGGCATTGCTCTGGTACGGGAAGGCGTATCAATTTGGACGACCGGGCTGGCTGTGGGTATTGGGAGCGGGGCTGGCCGCGCTGGGGATTTGGATCGCTCCACAGGTGGTATTGGGTGCGGCCCCCCGGCTGGAGGGCTTTGACCCTGCGGCTGCGGGCGCGGGTTTTGAGATCCCCTCTCTGGTCGCGCGCATGGTGCGCCTTGTCCTCGTGGTACCCCTGGTCGAGGAAATCTTCTGGCGGGGCTTTCTCATGCGCTACCTCGTCCGTGAGAATTTTGACTCGGTCAAATTTGGCACGTTCACGCCGCTGTCATTTTTTGGAGTGGCGGCCGTGTTCATGCTGGTGCATCAGCCGGTGGACTGGCCGGCCGCATTTCTCACCGGCATTCTTTACGGGCTGGTCGCGGTCAAAACCGGCAGCCTGATTTCCTGTGTTCTCGCTCATGCCGTGACAAACCTTGGTCTCGGCATTTATATCGTGATGACCCGGCAATGGGGGTTCTGGTGATGAAAATTGGCTTTGCTCAAATCAATACGACCGTGGGGGATTTTTCGGGAAATGCCGCCCGGATTCTCGATGCTTACAAGACACTTTCCAGGAGGGGCGCGGACCTTGTTCTGACTCCTGAGCTGGCACTGACCGGCCCGCTGCCGGACGATCTGGTTTTTCGCGAGCGATTCATTCCGTCTGGTTTGGAGGTGTTGGGGCAGTTGGCCGTCGAGGTGGATACGGCGGCCTTGTTGGTGGGTTTTGCCGGGCCGGGTGATCCGGAGTCCGGTGGTGGAGGCTGGGCAAATTCCTGCGCGGTGATCGAGCCGGGCCGTCCGATGCGGGTGATCCGTCAGGCGCGGTTGATGCCCCGCAGTGAAGAGGGGGAAGCCCGCCGCCTTGGGCCGATTTCATCGTCACGGGTGGTGCGCATTGGCGACCTCGGGGTGGGCGTGACCATCGGGCAGGAACCCTCCCTGGACGGAGATTTTGCCCCGGAGCATCCCGGCGAAACTGCAACCGCCCGGCCAGACCTCCTCGTGAATCTCAGTGCCAGGCCATTCCGGATGGGAACAAACCACTCCGTGATTCCTCTCGCACAAAGGTTGCAGGCACCGGTGGCAC
>JAJTZA010000004.1 GCA_021463905.1 Terrimicrobiaceae bacterium
CGCCGACTCCCGGGATCGTGTTTACGAAACGTTCCAGTCCATTTGCCACGCTCTCGCCGATAGGCCGCCTCCCCAATCACCTTAAAATGCTCGGCCCCATTGGTCCGAGCCCATAAGTGGTTTACTTTCTTTCCCAAAAGCGTCAGGGGACTGACGCTGCTACATCTGACAACTTCCCCTTCCCTCTCCTCTCCGTGCCCTCCGTGTGTTGCCTCGCTCGCTCCCGCTCGTCTCACCCTTTGGGCTGCCGTTGGCAGGCTGCCTCGAGGGTTCCCACCCTCCGGTGCTCCGTGCGAGACAAATCCGCGTAATCCGTGGTTAAATCCTTTCCATAAAAATTATAACTTGAAATCTTGCAACATCATTGCAAATTTTCGTCCATGATTCCTCGCAATAAGTATCATTCTCGAGTCCGTAAGGCCTTGGTGCGAGCTCCTGTGGTCGCCCTGATCGGCCCGAGGCAATGCGGGAAAACAACACTCGCCCGAGAATTTCTTTCTCCCGGCCAGGAGGGTTATTTCGATTTGGAAGATCCCGTTGTTGCCACGCTCATGGAAAACCCCATGACGGCACTGCAAAACCTTCGCGGTCTGGTCGTGCTGGACGAAGCCCAGCGCCAGCCCGCGCTTTTTCCCGTTCTTCGCGTTCTGGCGGATCGCCCCGAACAGCCCGCCACGTTTCTCGTTCTTGGGAGTTCTTCGCCCGAATTGAACCGCCAATCCTCCGAGTCCCTGGCCGGACGGGTGGAAATCATCGAGATGCAGGGATTTTCTCCTGAGGAAACCGGATTCCAGACGCAAGACATGCTCTGGCAACGCGGTGGTTTTCCCCGCTCCTTCCTCGCGACGGACGAGGAAGACAGCCTCGCGTGGCGGAACAATTTCATTCGTACCTTTCTGGAGAGAGACCTTGCGGCTCTCGGTTTTGGCATGCCCCCTGCGGCAATGGGTCGTTTCTGGTCCATGCTTGCCCACTACCACGGCCAACTCTGGAACGGCTCGGAAATCGCCGCCTCCCTCGGCATCGCCCCGAACACCGCTCGCACCTATCTGGACACTTTGGAGCAAACCTTTCTCATCCGCCGCCTTCCTCCCTGGCACGCCAATCTCGGAAAACGTTTGGTCAAATCCCCCAAACTCTATTTCCGGGACACCGGCCTTCTGCACGCCCTGCTCGGCATCCGCTCTTCCTCGCAGCTTCTCGTTCATCCGAAACTCGGCGCCTCGTGGGAAGGATTCGCGCTGGAAACCATCCTCCGCGCTACCCAGCCCGATGAAGCCTATTTTTACGGCGTTCACAGCGGCAGCGAACTGGACCTCCTGATCGTAAAAAACGGACACCGCATCGGTTTCGAGTTCAAACGTGCGGACGTCCCAAAAGTCACTCGCTCCATGCAGATTTCCCTTGCTGACCTTTCCCTCGATGAAATTTATGTGATCTATCCCGGCGTGCGTAAGTATCACTTATCAGATCGCATCGGCGTCATGCCCTTGGAACAAGCCGTGCTCGAACAAACCACCTCATAAGTACAATCGCGTCACTCTGTGGACGTACATTTTCCCTCCCAAAGCGTCAGGAGACTGACGCTGCTACATCTGCCAACTTCCCCTTCCCTCTCTCATCTCCGTGTCCACCGTGCGAGACAAATCCGCGTAATCCATGGTTAAATTACTACCTGCTTTAACCCGAAACGCACATCTATCATGACCCTTTTACATTCCATTTCCCAGCTCGTTGCCCGCCTGGATGCCAGAAATATCAACTTTGCAGTGATCGGAGGAATGGCCATGGCTCTGCGTGGAGTTCAGCGTGCCACTTTCGATTTGGATTTTTTGCTCATGTTTTCCGATTTGCCCGCCGCTCACGCGACACTGGAAGTGGAAGGCTATTCCCGAATTCATCATTCGGAAAATGTCTCGCATTACGAAAACCCCAGTTCAGTGCTCGTTCGTGTGGATATACTTCACGCTTTTCGCGGACCGAGTTTAGGGATGCTGAAGCGCGCAGAAAGGCTTTCGTTAGGCACGAACTGTCATCTTCCGGTTTTACAGATCGAGGATATCATCGGTCTAAAAATTCAGGCATTGGTCAACGACCCTGCCAGGGCGTTGGGAGACTGGAGTGATATTCACCGGCTGATTGCCCACTCTGCCGAAAGCAAGCGACTTGTAAATTGGGATTTGATTTCCGAATACCTTTCCATTTTCAATCTGGAATCCAAATTGGAAGAACTGAAACACTTGTATGAAGATCATCACTGAAAAAGAGCGTCAGCAATTATTGCAAGCGACTGACCGGAGGCCGCCAGGATCTCGGATTCCTGTCCCAAAGCAAAGTGAACAAACTCTTCCCATGGAAATCTACCTTGCCCAAGTGGAGCAATTCTCCAAAATAATGCCCAACACTCAAAAATTTACGCCAATTCAGGGTTCATACTGGGCCTTATAAAGCTGCCATTTCCTGCGTATTGAAGCCTTTTGTTTCCTTAACCACTCCGCATCCCAAAAGCGTCAGGGGACTGACGCTGCTACAAAGCCGTTAAAGGCAAACGTGTTGGAAAACTCGTTCTACGTTCCCCTCAGCGCGAGACCAACCCCAAGCCTGTATGTGAATGGTGGTGTCACTCTAAGCCTCTCATGAAAAGAGAGTGCCTTTTTCCCTTGCCATCATGATGTTGTGATGCCTTTCATGAGAACTACGTTAGATATTGATCAAGTTGTCCTAGAAACAGCGCGATCCCTCGCGGCCTCCTCGCAAAAGAGCTTGGGTGCTGTCATCTCTGAATTGGCTCTCAAAGGAATCCAGGCGCATTCATCCCGTCGGCATGATGGACAATACCCTGTTTTTTCGCTTCCTGAGGATGCGAAGCCTCTCGACCCGACGCTGATTCGCGCCCTCATTGAAGAAGATGGTCTATCTGCTTGATATCAATGCACTCTTGGCATTGGCCTGGCCGAATCATCCCCTCCACCATGTGGCCATTCAGTGACTTGATGATCTGAATGCTTCTTCAGGTTGGGCCACCTGCGCAACGACTCAGTTAGGATTTATTCGGATTTCAAGCCAACCAAAATTTTCTCCGTATCATGTCTCCCCCGATGTGGCTAGCGACATCCTCAGTCAGTGGGTCGCTCGCCCGGGACATGTGTACTGGCACTTTGGTGCGGCACCGAACAAAGCCAGGAATCCCTGGACTTGCTCAACTATCCCAACGGCCCGGCGGTCATTGCCCTGGACAACTGCCGACGGAATTATCGCGGCGCATTTGTGGGATTTGATGTTCGCAACACCGGCGCGATCGCCGCCCGCCATCTCCTGCAAAACGGCGCAAGAAACCCGGTGCTCTTCACAGCCAGCCGCAGCCTCAAAACCCTCAGCAGCTTCCTGGATCTGCGCGAGGGGTTTCTTGCGACTTTCCAATCGGCCACGACCTCGCGCTGATGGGCATTGGCAACCATCCCATCTCCAAAATCCCGCGCATTTCCCTGACTTCCATCGCACAGTCTCCGGAGCAAATCGCTCAGACCGCCATGGATGAGCTGTTCACCTGCATCGCAGAAAAACGCTCCCCCACCCTTCGGCTGCACTTTCCCGGAGAACTTATCGTCCGGGAAAGCAGCCGACTCAGCCACCGCAAATCCACGACGTCTCAAAAATCTGCGACCCTGGGAAGGGACTGATCAGAGGGTTTCGAGCAGTTTTTGATGGATATTGTCGAAGCCGCCGTTGGAGAAGACGATGATGAGGTCGCGTTCGCGAACGAGGGGGCGAAGGGCTTCGATGATGGAATCCGCATCGGGTCGGTAGAAGGCGGGTTTCCCTGTGGCGGCAATATCGGCGATGACCTTTTCCGGATCGAGACGATTCTCAGCCGGGAGCTGTTCGAGCCGCGCCACACGGGAGAGAAACACACCATCCGCTTCGGCAAATGCCCTGGGAAGCTCGTTTTGAAACACGTTTCTGCGGGTGGTATTGGAGCGGGGTTCGAAGAGTGCCCAGATGCGGGCGTCCCGACCAAAGTGCGCACGCATGGCGCCCAGGGTTTCGCGGATGGCTGTGGGGTGATGTCCGAAGTCATCCATGATGGTGACCCCACGAACCACTCCGCGTATTTCCTGCCGACGTTTCACTCCCCGGAATCCCACAAGGGCCTGACGGATTTTTTCAGCGGGAATCCCGTAGAAACGCGCGGCGGAGACGGCCATGGCAACATTGCGCAGATTGAACTCCCCATGCAGCGAGGTCTCGAAACTCTCGCCCTGGAGTTCAAAAGCGGTCCCTGCCGCAGAAAATCGGGCACCCTCAATCCGATGGGCCGCATTGTCCGAGAACCCAACTTCCACAACCGGCGCAGGGCACTCCGCCGCCACCGCCAGCGCATGGGGGTCATCGGCATTGACCAGAACCATCCCCTCGGACGGAACAATGTTTAACAGCCGCCGAAAACTCGTCTGGATTTCTGACACATCGCGAAAAATATCCGCATGATCAAACTCGATGTTGTTGACGATGACCAGCTCGGGAAGGTAGTGCACAAACTTGCTGCGCTTGTCAAAAAATGCGGTGTCGTATTCGTCTCCCTCGATGATGAAATGCCTGGAGTCGCGCAGGCAGGCTCCTGAGGGAAGATTGGCCGGAATGCCGCCGATGAGCCATCCGGGTGCCAGTCCCGCAGACTCAAATATCCACGCGAGGAGCGAGGTGGTCGTGGTCTTGCCGTGAGTGCCCGTGACGACGAGATTGTGCCGCCCCCGCAGGAAAAAATGCTTCAGGGTCTCCGGAAGGGAAAAATAAAGTTTCTTGCTGTTGAGGACAGCTTCCACGGACGGATTGCCCCGCGTCATGGCATTGCCGATCACGATCAGGTCAGCATCGGCGGGTATGCCCTCGGGAGAAAAGCCCTGCGTGATGGGAATGTCGCGCTCCAACAGATAGCCGGACATGGGTGGGTACACGTGGTCATCCTGTCCGGTGACGCGGACTCCCCGCTCTTGCAAGGCCGCCGCAACCGCTCCCATCGCCGTCCCACAAATCCCCAAAAAATGCGCCGAGGAAAATGGCAGGCTGTTGACGGACTGTGAGTGAGGATTTTTCGGTGGGTCAGCAGGCAGGGCAGGCATCGCACAGACCCTGCCAAACGGGAAGGCGTCTGGCAAGACCGTCTCGCCCCCTGCCGTGCTCATTCCCCCCATGCCCCTCCGTCATCCCGCCGACTTTCCGGCTTGCCAACTGCACCATTTCCGTTCAGGATGAAGCGACACTGAGATGCCTATCAACACCCTTCAGAGTTGGTTTCTTAAGAAACACGAAAACGGCGAGGTTTTCGGTCCGGTTCGGTTTGATAAAATCCGTGAGTGGGCGCAGGCGGCGCAGGTGAGCCCGCAGGATTTGGTTTCGACCGACCAGGTCATCTGGACCCGGGCGCCGATGATTCCGGATCTTGACATGGACTGGCTGGTCGAGGTGGGCGAGCATCTTCTGTATGGCCCCACGACGAGCGGTGCTCTGATCGAGTTTATCACGAGCGGGGAGATTTCTGCTGATACGCTGGTGATCAATTGTGCGAACGGCTCGCACGCGCGTCTGAAGGACACCGATTTTTACAATCAATCCCTGCACACGCCGGCGGTCGAGCATGCGGGGATTGGGGACGTGGTGTTTATCCCTCCACCGGTCAAAGGCGGCATCCGCGCCAATTTGCAGCGGCGGGTGCGTGACCTCGAACAGATGGTTCTGGAGAAAACCCGCTACCTCAATGCCGCACGGGAGATGGTTGCGCGATTGGAATTGCGCAACAAGGAACTCGAGGAACAGGTACGCGAGCTGGCAGGATTTTCCAGAAAGAAACCCTGAACCCCTGAATTCCTGATCTGCCATCCAGCGGTGGCGGGATGGCTTATCCTCTGGAGGCGGAAGTCTCAGGAAAAATCAGCGTGGGTTGTTGACGCGGGCTGGAATCCCGCGCACTCTGGTTCTCATGCTGATAGACACCCATGCCCACCTGGACTACGCCGATTTTTCCGAGGACTTGCCGGACGTGATTTCCCGGGCGCGTGCGCTGGGTGTCGAAAGAATCCTGACCATTGGAACCGGGCTGGAGAGCAGCGCGCGGGCGGTGGCTCTGGCCGAGCGCTGGGAGGAGGTCTTTGCGGTGGTGGGCATCCATCCGTCCCATGTGGGGGATGAAGAGCAGAATTTCCTGCCGAGGCTTCGCGAGTTGGCGGCACATCCGCGAGTGGTGGCCATTGGGGAAACGGGGCTCGATTACCACCACCTGCCTTCGATGGAAGACGCCGAGCTGCCGGCCATGCGTGTTTTGGGTGCGCAGACGGCCGCGCAGACCTACGGACAAATCCAGGATGGCGCGTACAAAGTTGCCCAGGCGGATGCTTTTCGCATGCAGTTGGACCTTGCGGTCGAGCTGGGTTTGAACGTGGTGATTCATCAGCGCGACGCATGGACGGACACCCTGGAAATCCTGCGTCCCTACACCGGGCGCCTTCGCGGTGTTTTCCATTGCTTTGGTGGGCCACTGGAAATGGCGGAGGAAGTTTTGGCACTGGGCCACGCCATTTCCTTCACCGGCATCGTCACCTTCAAAAACGCCGCAACCGTTCAGCAAACCGCATCCCGCGTCCCGCCAGGATCCTTTTTTGTTGAGACGGACTGCCCCTATCTGGCACCCACTCCCCACCGCGGCGGACGCTGCGAACCGGCACACACCGCGCTGATCGCCGAAAAGATCGCCTCGCTGCGGAGCATGCCCGTTGAAACCCTCGCGGCAGAAACGACCCGCGCGGCGGAAAAATTTTTCCGTTTTCCTGCGGCAAGCCGATGACCAGCCGACCCAAAATCGCGGTGGTCGGTGCCGGTTCGATCGGACTGTTCTATGGCGGGCATCTGGCACATGGAGGACAAGAAACGCATTTCTTGATGCGCTCGGGCTACGAGCTGGCCAAGGCGCACGGGATCAACATCTCAAGCGAGTCCGAAGGCCGCATCCTTCTCCCGAAAATTCATGCGCATCAGACGCCCGAATCCATTGGTGCGTGCGACCTCGTGATCATCGCCCTCAAAACCACCAGCAACGATGCCCTCCCCGCCCTAATCCCTCCCCTGCTCAATGAGCACACCCGGCTCCTCACCCTGCAGAACGGTCTCGGCAACGAGGATTTTCTCGCTCAGCGCTGGGGTGCCGAACGGGTGCTGGGCGGACTTTGCTTCGTTTGCCTGACGCGGGAAAATCCGGTGACTGTCGAGCATTTCGGTCATGGTGCGATTTCGTTGGGCGAGTTTGTGCGTGGGTCGAGTGAAACTGCCGGGCAGGTTGCAGGGATGTTTCGGGCCTGCGGTGTGAATGCCAAGGCGGTCGGGGATTTGCTCCTCGAGCGCTGGCGCAAGCTCGTGTGGAATATCCCCTTCAATGGACTTTCCGTGGCGCGAGGCGGGATCACGGTGGATCATATTTTGGAGCGGCATTTGCCCGAAGTCCATGAGCTGATGCGGGAAGTTCTGGCCATTGCCGCAGCGGAGGATTGCGAAATTGAGTCCGACTTCATGGAGGTTCAAATCGAACGCACCCGGCTCATGGGGCCTTATCAGCCCTCAACGCTGGTGGATTGGAAGGCAGGCTCGCCGCTTGAAATCGAGCCGATGTGGGGCACTCCACTCCTCCGGGACGCCGCATCCGGAGTTTCCACTCCCGCCCTAAAAGCCCTGCACGCACAACTGCTGGACGCCGACGCAAAACGGAAACCGTAAATCTGCGGGTCGCAGTCCGCAGCCCGTCGCACCAGCAGCTTCAGGTCTGGGCCGGTTCCGGCTTGGCAACCGCTTCCCTGGAATGGAACGCGAGCTTCTCTCCCTCCCTGCTGACAACGACGGTATCGCCCGCCTTGAGATTGCCACGCAGGATTTCCTCAGCCATCGGGTCTTCGAGGAAGCGCTCGACGGCACGCCGCATCGGACGCGCTCCGTACTGTGGGTCGTAGCCTTTCGCAATAAGGAACTCCTTCGCGGACTCTTCCAGTTCGATGACAATGTCCTTCGACTGGATACGCTCCGCCACCTTCGAGATTTCAAGATCAATGATGCGCGTGAGATCCGATTTGGCCAGCGTGCGGAAGACAATGATATCGTCCAGACGGTTAAGAAACTCCGGCTTGAAGACACGCTTCGTCTCCTCGAGGATTTTTCCGCGCATGGTATCATGGCTCTCATCCAGAGAGGCGGCTCCAAATCCAAGCGAGGGCTGTTTTTTGATCAGCTCGGCGCCCACGTTTGAGGTCATGATGATGATCGTATTCCGAAAATCAATTTTGCGACCGAGGCTGTCGGTGATTTTGCCCTCCTCGAGGATTTGCAGGAGGAGGTGCATCACATCAGGGTGCGCCTTCTCGATCTCGTCAAAGAGCACGACCGAATACGGACGGCGGCGCACCGCCTCGGAGAGCTGTCCGCCCTCCTCATGTCCGACATAGCCGGGAGGAGAACCAATCAACCGCGACGCGGTGAACTTTTCCATGTACTCGGACATGTCAATCTGGATGAGCGCGTCGGGGTCGCCAAACATGAACTCGGCCAGCGTGCGGGCCAGGAAGGTTTTGCCGACGCCGGTCGGTCCAAGAAAAATAAATGATCCGATGGGGCGGCGCGGATCTTTCAGGTCAGCCCGGGAGCGGCGCAGGGCCTTGCTGATGGCGATGACCGCCTCATCCTGGCCAATGACCTTGCCCTTGATTTCGGCTTCCATGGCCAGGAGTTTTTGAGTTTCCGCCTGTTCCATGCGGGAGAGCGGGACGCCGGTCCACTTCGAGACGATGTGCATGATGTCATCCTCGGTCACCACAACTTCCTTTTCCTCCTTGTTGGCACGCCACTCGGAAAGAATTTTTTCGAGACGCTCCTTGGCGGACTTCTCCCCGTCCCGCAGCGCGGCGGCCTTCTCGAAATCCTGGGCCTTGATCGCCGCTTCTTTGGTGGCGCGGATCGTTTCAATTTCTGATTCGATGCCCTTGATGTTCGGCGGACGGGTCATGGCGGCAATGCGCGCGCGGGCCCCCGCTTCATCCATGACGTCAATGGCCTTGTCGGGCAGAAAGCGTCCGGTCAGGTAGCGGTCGGAGAGCTTGGCTGCGGCCTCGAGGGATTCGTCGAGGATGCGGGCCTTGTGGTGGCTCTCGTATTTGGGGCGGATGCCCTTGAGGATGAGGATCGTCTCCTCGATGCTGGGAGCATCCACCTTGACCGTCTGGAAACGCCGCTCGAGAGCTGCGTCTTTTTCGATGTATTTGCGATATTCGTTGAGCGTGGTTGCGCCGATGCACTGCAGCTCGCCACGGGAGAGCGCCGGTTTGATGATATTGCTGGCGTCCATGGCACCCTCCGCCGAGCCGGCCCCCACAATGGTGTGCATCTCATCAATGAAGAGAATCACGTTTTTGTTGCGGCGAATCTCATCCATGACTGCCTTGATGCGCTCCTCGAACTGACCACGGTACTTGGTGCCCGCCACCATGAGAGCGAGATCCAGTGTGATGACCCGCTTGTTCTGCAGCAGCTCCGGCACATTCCCCGCCACAATCTCGGAGGCCAGACCTTCGGCAATCGCCGTCTTGCCCACTCCCGCTTCACCAATCAGAACGGGATTGTTTTTTGTGCGGCGACAAAGAATCTGGATGACCCGCTCGATCTCATCCGCGCGCCCCACCACAGGGTCCAGCTCGCCCTTCTTGGCCAGCTCGGTCAGGTCGCGGCCAAAGGCGCGCAGGGCGGGTGTTTTGCCATCCTTATGTGGTGCGTCACCCGCGTGCACTTCCTCGGCATCCTCGGAAGAAAAATTGGGATCGAGTTCCTTGAGGATTTCGTTGCGGGTGCGCTCGATGTCCACCTCGAGCGACTTGAGCACGCGGGCGGCCACGCCCTCGCCTTCACGCAGCAGGCCCAGCAGGATATGCTCGGTTCCCACATAGGAATGTTGCAGCGCCTTCGCCTCCTTGCTCGCCAGCGCAAGCACCTTCTTCACACGCGGCGTGTACGGAATGTTGCCCACCATCTTGGTCTCCGGACCGGACCCCACCTGCTTCTCGACCTCCACCCGCACGGTCTCCAGATCAAGACCCATCTTCAACAGCGCGTTGACGGCCACGCCCTGGCCCAGCTTGATCACTCCCAGAAGGAGGTGTTCAGTGCCCACATAGTTGTGATTAAACCGGTCGGCTTCCTTGCGGGCGAGCGCGAGAACCTGCTGGGCGCGTGGTGTAAAGTTATTCATGGTGTTTCTGCTGATCAGATTCCGGCTCCGAAGGCGTCAGCTTGGACATCTCCGGCTCGGGAATACGGGATAATGTGGCCCGAATCAGCGTGGCGCGCAAGGTGTCCCTTTCTTCCGCGTTCATTTTTTTGGAGGGCACGCCCTTTTGGAGGTGTGCCGGCTGGGTTTCGATAAACAACTCATCCACCCCGAGGCGGCCCGAAGGCGGGAATGCACCCAGGTCAATCCCCAGCTTGATCACGGACAAAAGATTGAGGGCTTCCTTGGATGCGATGGAATGGGCGTGGGAGAGGACGCCATAGGCGCGTCCGATCTGGTCGTGCAGAGTCACGGCTTTGTGCAGGATGAGGAGCTGCCGGGCATTGCGCTCGTGCTCGATGATTTGCAGGATCACCTTTTCCAGACGCTGGAGGATTTCCTCCTCCGACTCGCCCAGGGTGGTCTGATTGGACACCTGAAAAAGATTTCCAATGGCTTCGCTTCCCTCGCCATAGAGGCCGCGGACGACGAGGCCGATTTTGTTGACGGAGTTGATGATTTTGGAAATGTGGTCGCCCATGACGAGGGCGGGCAGGTGGAGCATGGCGGAGGCCCGCATGCCTGTGCCCACGTTGGTCGGACAGGCGGTCAGGTATCCAAGGCGCGGATGAAAAGCATAATCGAGGTTGCTTTCGAGGCCGGTATCCGCCGCATTGATCGTCCGATAGACCTCCGGCAACTGGAGTCCGCACGTGATGGCCTGCATCCTCAGATGATCCTCCTCATTGATCATAAACCCGAGACTCTGATCCGGGCTGATGATGACCGCGCTGCCCGCCGATTTTGCCGCGTGCTCACGGCTGATCAGATGACGCTCAACCAGCAACTGCTTCTCCAGCGCAGTCAAGGCCTCCATGTTTTCCGTGTAAGCGCCCGCCATCTCCGGGAGCTTGTCAATGGCCTCGCGCACCTGCCGCAGAACCTCCAGGCGCTCCTCCTTTTTTGCCCAACCGGGAAACGGACGCTCGCGGAGATTCCGGGCCAGCCGGACGCGGCTGCTAAAGACGATCTCACCGTACGGCCCCATCCCCCGCAACCATTCCCCCGATTTCCCCGTGAGCTTTTCTATGTCCATGTGACTCAATCCGGTGAACCCGACTCAATCCGACGAATGCGGTCGCGCAGCTCCGCCGCCTTTTCATATTGCTCGTTCGCCACACAACTCTCGATCCCCTCGCGCAACGACCGAATCTCATCATCACGCTGACGCGCCTCCGCAAGCCCCGAGGGAATCTTCCCGGTGTGGATCGGCCCCTTATGCATGTTTTTCAACATGCCCTCCAACTGCGACTCGAAGACATTATAGCATGCGCTACACCCCAGACGTCCCGTCTTTTTGAGATCCGCCAGTGTGAAGCCGCACACCTGGCAGCGGGTCTTCGCAGCTCCGGGAGCCTCGATGTCCTTCTCGGAACCCAGGCCGAGCAGCACATCCGCAAGCGCAAATCCGGTCGGATCATTGACCCCCTTTTCCTTTGCGCAGGCCTCGCACAGGTTCACCTTGTGCATATTGCCTTCGACAATCTGGGTCAAAAAAACCGTGGCCTCTTTTTCTGCGCATGCGTCACACTTCATGAGTTTCGCTTAATAGATTCGCGTTCCAGTGGATTCTGTCAACTTGTGGAAGCTCTCGCGAATGCGCTGCGTCACGGGGCCAGGCACACCCTCCCCAATCGGACGACCGTCCAGCGTGACCACCGGGATGACCTCGGCGGCGGTCCCGGTGAGAAAGCATTCGTCCGCCGTGAAGACATCATAGCGGGTGATGTAAGGCTCCGAGAACGGGATGCCCAGCTCTGCCGCAATTTCCATGACCACGGCGCGCGTCACTCCCGCCAAAGCGCCCGAGGAAATCGGCGGTGTGGTCAGCGCGCCGTCGCGAACGAGGAAGATATTGTCGCCCGTACATTCCGCCACGAAGCCCTGTTCGTTGAGCATCAGCCCCTCGCCCGCGCTGGCATTCAGTGCCTCCAGCTTTGCGAGGATATTGTTCAGGTAGTTGAGCGATTTGACCATTGGGCTGAGGGCTCCGTGGGGGATGCGTCGGGTGGCGCAGGTCACCACCGCGAGACCCTTCTCGTATTTTTCCTCCGGATACAAATTGATTTTCGAGGCGATGATGATGATTGAGGGGGTCGGACACAAGCGTGGGTTGAGGCCCAGGTCTCCCACTCCGCGCGTAATGACCAGCCGCACGTAGCCGTCCTGCAGTCCGTTCGCGCGGATCGTCTCCAGCACAGCCAATTCCATCGCATCCGGCTCGATCGGAATGGTGAGCGCCACCGCCCGCGCCGAATCGTACAGCCGCCGGATGTGCTCGTCCAAACGGAACACCCGCCCCGCATAAAACCGGATGCCCTCGAAAACACCATCCCCGTAAAGAAGACCGTGATCGAACACGGAAACCTTCGCGTCGTCCTTCTCCACCAACTTCCCATCAAGGTAAACTTTCATGCTGTAATTTTGTGCCCGTCCAATCAGCCTGTGAATCTTCTGCGAATCAATAGAAATCTCGCACCCTCCCCCGCAGTTCCCGCGCGATTTTTCTGTCCCCAGGTGGAATTGAACCACCATCTGAGCTTTAGGAGAGCCCTGCTCTATCCATTTGAGCTATGGGGACGGCCACTGTGGATTTTACAGATGTTCACCAAAAATTGCCACCCCTTTTCGACAACCCCGGGGACTAGGGGACTATGAAGGCATCTCCATTGGGACATGGAGCAGTTGGCGCGCCCGGGCTGCGGCCTGATCCAGATCTGGCAGGACATTGTCCAGTCCGACCCGGTCGAGAAAGCCGGCGCGTTGCATCACGACGTAGGGCTGGGTATGGGGGCCGCAAAGGATCAGGTGTTTTTTGTGGCGTCTGAGTCGCTCGTGGAGGTCTTCCAGGAGGGAGAGTGCGGTGGCGTCCATCGCATGGACCGCCGCCACGTGCAGGATGATGACGCGCACGTCGCCACCGGTTCTTCGCAGGAGCGGCTCGAGTTTGTCAGCGGCACCAAAAAGCAATGCGCCAAAGACGCGGTAGATGACGACATCATTCGGCAGCTCCGGGACATGTGTGTCTCCGGACTCGCCCTCCCGGGCCATGGCGCGAACTTCTGTGGTATCGGCCACGCGTTTGATAAAAAGCACTCCCGCCATGACCATGCCAATTTGCACGGCTGTGGTGAGGTCAACCATCACGGTGAGTGCGAAGGTGGTTAAAAACACGGCGCTGTCACCGAGCGGCTTGCGGCGCAGCAGTTGAAACTCCTGCCATTCTCCCATGCGGATGGCGACGATAATGAGCACCGCCGCCAGTGTGACGAGTGGCACGCTGCTGGCCAGCGGAGCCGCCACCAGCAGAACGGCCAGCAAAAACCCCGCATGAATGATACCCGCCATCGGCGTGGCTGCGCCGTTGCGGATGTTGGTGGCTGTGCGGGCCAGAACGCCGGTGACAGGGATGCCACCAAAAAGGGGCACGACAAAATTGGCGATTCCCTGGCCCATGAGTTCCTGGTTGGAGTTGTGGCGGTCTCCGGTGAGGCCGTCGGCCACGACAGCGGAAAGCAGGGATTCGATGGAGCCGAGAACCGCGATGGTAAAGGCGGGTGCCAGGAGCCAGTCCAGCGAGTGCCAGTCAAAATCCGGCCACGCGAAGGCCGGCAGGCCCTGCGGGATGCCATGAAACCGGCTGCCAATGGTCTCGACTTGCCTCCAGCCCAGAAGCCAGACCAGGAGCGTCCCCGCCACCACAGCCACGATGGAACCGGGAATCCGCTGGCTCCAGCGCGGGGGCCAGAGCTTGATCAGTGCCATACAGAAAATGCCGACACCCAACGTCCGCCACTCGAGGGTGTTCAGGGAACCGGCCAGTGCCAGCATTTTTGGCAGAAACTCGGCGGGTTCCGCTCCCGGCAAGTGCAGCCCCAGGAGGGCGCGGATTTGTGTCGAGACGATGGTGATGGCAATCCCGCACGTAAAACCCATCGTGACAGGCTGGGGTATAAAACGGATGAGGGAACCCAGTCGGCAGGCACCCATGAGAAACATCATCACTCCCGCCAGCATGGTGCAAATCAGCAGATTGGAGAAGCCGTAGCGAGCCGTCACCAGTGCCACCAGACCTACAAAGGCACCGGCCGGGCCGCCAATCTGTACGCGCGTCCCTCCCAGCGCGGAGACCAAAAACCCTCCAATCACCCCGGTATAAAGTCCCGCCTGCGGAGTGACGCCTGAAGCAATGCCCAATCCAATGCACAGGGAGAGAGCGACAATGCCCACCGTCAATCCGGCCATCGCATCCTGCGTGAATTTCCGAAGCGTGTAGCCCCGCAGGGACGCAAGGAGCTGAGGTCGAAAAGCAAAAAGCCCTGTTGAGGAAATGCGCATGGGACAACCGTCAGGCTGGGGGCGTCAGAGCGGAGGTTTCCGGGGTTCGGCGCGGATGGAAATTGTAGGCGGCGGTGGCGAGATGCTTGTTGATACGGCGCAGGCTGTCAATGAGGTCGAGGTAGTCGAGGGTGGTATCAATCTGCCCGGGGTCGGGCTGGAGGCTTTGGTAGTGGATTTTTTTTTGGACATGGCACCAGGCGGAAATTTCCTCCTTGGCAGCAATGAGACCACGCGCGGCATTGTCATCGCGGGTGGTCAGCAGGGAGAGTGCCCGATCAAACTGCTCGCCCGTCTTCTGGTAAAGCATGGCCAGCGCGTCTTCCTCCTCCCCGCCCAGCATCCTCCCATCCTGAGCCTGGCGAATGGCCACCGGACAAACCTCCTTCTCTAGGATATCCCCAATGGACTCCAGCTCCCCTGCAAAGCCAAGCAGCGTGAATCTCCACCGCTCGCCGTCCTCATCCAATCCGCTGGTGAGCCGACTCAGATAAGCGGCCAGTTGCTGATTGAGATTGTCCACACGGTCGTCTCTGCGGATGACCAGCCGCAGCCGCGTCAGATCCCGATCCTGACGGCCCTGCCAAAAATCGGTGAGCATCAGGCGGACTTCATCGGTCATCCGTAAAACCTCGCGCGTCGCCTGAACCAGTGCCACCGGAGGAGTGTTGAGTGCCTCAGGATCCAGAAAGCTCTCCGCTAGTGCGCCGGATTCCTGGGCAGGAGGCTCCGGGACAAACCATCGGCGGGCAATGCCGAGCAGAGGCTTCAAAATCGGCAGGGCGACAAGTCCGGCGACCACATTGAAACCTGTGTGGGCCAGCGCCAGTTGGTTCGGAAGTGGGAGTGCGGCATCCGTTTGAAAGACGACAACCGTCGTTCCCAGGAGCAGCAGCGGGACGGCCACGATGAGCTTGGCCATCAGATTCGCGAAGCCCAGTCGGCGCCCCTCACGGTGCGGCCAGGAAACGGCCAGGGCGGTGATCCCCAGACCCAAATTGGTGCCCACAATCCAGGCCATAAAGAGCGGTGCCTCGAGCACACCTCCCTGGGCCAGTCCAATGCCCAGCCCCACCGTCGCGGTCGAGCTTTGCAGGAGAACACCCAACACAGCAGCGGCGACACACAGGAGCCACGGGAAACGATCCAGCACACGAAACAGCTCCGTCAAATCCGCATTGTTGCTAATACCCAACGAGGCCTCCTCCAGAAAGCTCATCGCCACAAAGACAAACCCAAAGGCCAGCAGACACTGGCCCACCCCGCGGACTTTCTCGTTGGAACAAAATTGAAAGCCAAGCACCCCCAAAAAAAGCAACACTCCGGAAAGACTCCCCACATCCAATGCGACGATGTTGGCCAGAATGGTCAAGCCAATGTTGGCACCCAGGAGAACGGCCAGCATCCGATCCGTCCGGATGTGCCCGGTGGCAAGGATATGATTGATGAGCACCGACAACCCTGTCGAGGAAGGTGCCACCGCTCCCGTCGCCACCCCCGCAATCAGCGCACGCCCCGACGAACTCGCGTTTTTCTCGAGCCAGACCGCCACCACCCCCCCAAACAGGCGATCAAAGCCCTTGCGCAAAAACCGCACGCCAAATGTAATCAGCGCCAGCCCGCCCATCAGTTGAACCCAAAGCATGAATTGATTTGCGGCAATTTTCCCCGGCACTCAAGCCAATTTGAAATTTTTTCCCGGAGCACACGCACCCGTTTCCAAATATCGCTGTCTTCCGTCGGTGTCCCATTGCTCTGACATTGCTCCCCCCCAGGATCCTCCTGACGGATCGCTGGGTTCCCAATGGGTGCACAAAAAAAAACGCCGCCCGGTTTCCCGGACGGCGTTTTGATTTTCTCCTGTGCGGAGGAGTGGGTTATTTTTTGCCTTCGCCGGGCCGGTATTCCTCCTCGGCGAATTGGAAGGCCTGCGCGAGGCCGACCATGTCCTCGCCCGGACGCAGCGAATCCATGGCTTCGGCTTCCTTGCGGAGGTCTTCCTCGTTGTAGCTGGCGGCCTTGATGGAAAGACCGATGCGCCGCTCCGCCTTGTCCACCTTAATAACGCGCGCCTCAACTTCCTGACCGACCTTGAGCACATCTTTGACCTTCTCGATGCGATCCTCGCTGATCTGCGAAATATGCACCAGACCGTCAATGTCATCCTTGAGCTGCACAAAGGCACCAAAGTTGGTGAGCTTGCTGACGGCTCCCTGGACGAGGTCGCCAATTTTGAAGCGGGTTTCGATTTCCTTCCACGGATCGGTCTCGAGCTGTTTGATGCCGAGGCTGATGCGCTGGTTGGCCTTATCAATATCAATAACCACCGCCTCGATTTCGTCACCCTTTTTGAGGGCTTCGCTCGGGTGGTTGATCTTGCGTGTCCAGGAGAGGTCGGAGACGTGCACCATGCCGTCAATTCCCTCCTCGAGTTCCACGAAGGCACCGTAGGCGGTCATGTTCCGGACCTTGCCGCGCACCTGCTTGCCGATCATGTAACGGACTTCGATTTCATCCCATGGGTTGGGCTCGAGTTGGCGCACACCCAGCGAGATTTTCAGCTCATCCTTGTTGATGCCAAGGACGATGGCCTCGACTTCCTGACCGAGGGTCAGCACGTCGGAAGGCCGGGCAATGCGTTTTGTCCAGGAGAGTTCGGAGACGTGGATCAGTCCCTCGACGCCCTCCTCGATCTGCACAAACGCGCCGTAAGGCATGAGGTTGGTGACCTTGCCCTTGACGCGCCCTCCCACCGGGAAGCGATCCTCGATTTTTTCCCACGGATTGGGCTGCATTTGCTTCAGACCCAGGGAGATGCGTTCGCGGTCTTTGTTGATCTCAAGAACCTGCACCTCAATTTCCTGCCCAACCTTGAGCAGCTCACCGGGGTGCGTGAGCCGCGCCCAGGACATATCCGTGACATGCAGGAGTCCATCTATGCCATCCAAGTCCACGAAGGCGCCAAAGTCGGTGATGTTTTTCACCGTTCCCACCACGCGGCTGCCTTCCGTGGCGGACTCGAGGAACGCCTGCCGCTTCTCGGCGCGTTCCTGCTCGATGATCTCGCGGCGGCTGAGCACGACGTTCTTGCGGTCGTCATTGATTTTAACGATGCGGAAATCGTAGGTGTTGCCGACAAATGGCTGGAGGTCTTTTGGAGGCGCGACATCAATCTGGGACGCGGGCAGGAAGGCCTCGACGCCAACATTGACGGTCAGTCCGCCCTTAACGATGGCCTTGACCTTTCCTTTGATCAGGCCGCCCTCTTTGTAAACCGCGTAGATTTTTTCCCAGTTCTGGCGCGCGGCGGCCTTCTCCTTGGAGAGAACAACCATGCCCTCGTCGTTTTCGAGGCGTTCAAGGAGGACCTCGATTTCGTCACCGACTTCGATTTCGGCAGGGTCTTCAAATTCGTTGGCGGGGATGATCCCCTCGCTTTTGTATCCGATGTCCACGAGGAATTCCCGGGGACGGACTTCGAGGATGGTTCCTTTAATGATGCTACCTTCGCGATAATTCTTTACGGAATTCGCGATCAGTTCTTTGAGTTCAGCCATGATGTTGGCGATGAGTTGGTTAAGGTTTGTTGTTTTTTTCCCTAGGCTCGCAGGGCGTAACGACACCACTTGAACCATGCCCGCATCCACCTGGAACGAGCCGCTTCGGGAGTGCCACCCTACACCACGTCTTCGGCATGGCAATCAAAAAATCTTCACAAAAAAATCTCCGGGTGTGATTAAAAGTGGGTGAGGTTGGAGCGGTTTGCACCCACTCGCAGGGCTTTCCTCAAGCACCCCGATGCGACAAGTCACATCCTCAATGGGGATGTTTCCGATAGCCCAGGGTTGCGGAGCTACCCTGGGTGTCCGCGCCGTCCGAC
>JAJTZA010000040.1 GCA_021463905.1 Terrimicrobiaceae bacterium
CTCCCCCATCCCTCTCTCTGTAAAACCTCCAAAGTTCAACCCCCTTCAATCATCTTCAACCCATTTCAACCTTTTCCCTTGCTCGTGGGGTCGGCCACGAGGCGGCGCACCGGCTGAGCGGCGGGTACAGTGTAGGGCTGAATTTCGGCGACAGGCTTGCCCGCACGCTGCAGAATGACGATTTCGCCCCGCTCCTCAACAGCTTTGACAAGCTGGGAAAGCCGGGTCTTGGCTTCGTGCATGTTAACGGTGATCATTGTTGGCTAAGTTAGCTAAATTCTCGGGAAAATCAAGTGGAGCGGTTGGCGTTGTGGAAGTCCCACGTGCCGCAGACGCCGAGGCCGAAGCCTTTTTCGCCGAACAGGGTGCTGCGGCGATTTGAGATTTGAGATTTGAGATTTGAAATTTCTGAGCCATGCCAGTTGAGGGCGGCGGCGAGGGATTGGGCGGCGGTGGGGGAATCGCATTCGAAGTAATAGACGGAGCCGGCGGCCACGGCGAGGTGGGTGGGCCTGGCGCCTGAGGTAATTTGAAATTTGAGATTTGAGATTTGAGATTTGAAATCTGAGATTTGAGATTCGGCATCGGGGGTGCCGATGGCGTAGCCGGTGACGGGGATGGGTTTGCCGACGAGGGCGGCGACGAGGTGGGCGGCGATGGGCTTTCCTGCGGGCACTTTGCGGCGGGCGGCGGCGTTTTTGCCCGGGCCGTCGAGGAGTTCGACTTTGCCAGTTTTGTGGTTCACCCAGCTTGGCAGACTTCCGCCGGGGTGATCGCCGATGCGTGGGAAGATCGCGGGTGTGAGGAGCACCCATTTCACCAGGAATTTTCCGTTGTGCTGTGGGAAGTCCTCGGTACGGCCCAAGGGCAGGGGCAATTGGGTGGTTGCTGTCGGTGCGAGCGTGGCGGTGCAGACGCGTTGCTGGCCACCGGCGATAATCTCGGCACTGTGGCCGTTGAGGAGGGCGCGAACGAGGTCGTTGCCGTGATCGGCGTGGTGGTAATTCTTATCCGGTGCGGTCGCGAAAACGCCGAGGTTCCAACCGTCGCGCAGGCGGAGGTAGTGCGCGGAATAGAACTGGCTCTCCGCCACAGTACCAGTCTCCGAATCCATGCCGATGCCATAGGTGGATTCGGTGTCGGCGAAATCGGCGTCGGCCAGAAAATGGGAGTCCTCTGTGAGGTTGCGGCCTTCGAGATACGCTTGCCACGCCGAGGAACTCCACCATGCGGCGGTCTTTTCCTTGCTGGGCGGTGTGGTGCTGCCGACCGGGAAGCGGAGTGGTGCCGGCAGGCTGGAGTGGCCGAGTGAGTTCGTAGGGGTGAGGGTAACGGCGCTGGACTGCGGGGCAGCGGCATCCGCCGGGCGCGGGAAGAACCATTGATCGGCACCGTGAACCGGGAAGGGCCCGGCAGTCACGAGCGAGCCGAACTTGCGATCACGGGTTTCTTCATAGCTGCCGCTGCGGCCTCGTCGGTGTTCATGAACGCCCGCAAACTCCGCCCGGTGCAGTGCGGCATGGAAGGCGGCATTGATGACGGTGGGCAGTGGCCAGGCGGCCCCGTGGCCGGCAGAGGCGCCACCCATGGGGCGTCCGTCGCGGAAGAAAAGAACGTCGGTGGGTTCGAGCAGGATGGTGTTCATGTGGATTGCTTTTCAGCGGGTTGGGTTTCGGGACCGGTGCGGTGGGCGAAGGCTACGGTTGTACAGAGGCCGATGAGGGCGGCGAGGAGGGTTTGGGGATCCTCTCCGAGCGCACCGAGATATTCATTCAGTTTGGGAATCAGCGAGGTCTCATTCGCCTGGGCGGTGCCCGGTTTGGATTGGCGGGAGACGGCGAATGCGAACTCCTTGCGAATGATCGCGGCGGCATTGAAATCGGATGTGTCGTGCAAGCGCCCGTGATTGCGATACGGTTCGAGCAACTGACAGACGCGATGGGGGAACTTGGCACTGAGTTTTCTTTCATCCAGCAATTGCGCGATCTGCTGATAAAGCGCGAGTCCGCCGGACAGCCATTGGGTGCCCCACTCGGTGATTTCGCCGGAACGCTTGAAAAGGGACACCGCAACGGCGGCGCGACCGAGCTGGTTCTTGGCACGCTTCTCCGCCGTCTGAGCGGCACGGACGACATCCTGCAGCGGCGATTTGAAGTGGGCGATGGCGATGCCGACGGAGCATTTGGTGGCTGGGCCGGGAACAATGGCGGGAAAGGACTTCGGTTCTCCGGCCATAGAGAGATGGTTGGCTGCGTGCAGTTGGATGAAACCCTCCTGCGTGACGTTGAAGAGCGTGAGATCGTCGTTCTTTTCCCGGTGGTTCCGCTCGGCATCCACTTCCCAGCCGCCCTTGACCGCATTGAGGTCTTCGGTGCCGCGGAAGGCGGAGCGAAGGGCCGATGCGCAGGCGAGAGCCTTTCCCGCAGGTAGCATGGCAAGAACATCGTCGCCGCCGCTGTAAATGAGGCAACCGTCGAAGGCCTCGACAATACGCCGGGCGCACACGTTTGAAAAGGTGCCGAGCATCTCGGAAAACTGAAGATGGAAGGAGGGGTTGAGCGGGCGTTTGCGGTCCAGCAGATCCCTCAAGGCAGGCGTCTCGGAGAGATACTTCGCGGCACCCTTGCGTTGGCCGCTTTCCTCATAATCGGCGAGGAGTCCGCCCAGCTTGGGCATGTCCTTGTGTCCACCGCTGATCCATTTGCCCATTTCATCGCCATCGAAAGCGAGGACGGCGAAGTAAGCGGAGTCGTCTTCGCGGCTTTCATCGTCGAGATCGGAATCATCGAAAGGACGTCCTTGGGCGATGAGCCGGGTGTCGGGCACGCGAAAGAGGTTTTGGTTAAACCCATGCTGCGGCTTGAGCCAGGTGAAGGGCCAGAGCCGTTTGATGAGAGTGACCGCACCGAGAGCTTCCCCTTTCTTGAAAAGCTTGGCCGGACCGATGGCTTGGGAGAGTCTCAAGGCCAGATCTTCGCCGACCTCGCTGCCGGTGAGATTCAACACCGCCTCCTCCTTGCCGGTGAGGCTGTCTTTTGTGTTCATGAGACCTGTGGCCTCATCCGCCTTGCACCAGGCCTGCCAGGCACGGTTGGCGCGGACGCCGTCGAGTTGCCAGTTGAGCACGGCATAGAGCGCAGACCATGCCGCGCCGGGATTGTCGAGCTGGGCGTCGTCCTGGAGCCTGGACTTGTCTTTCCAGCCCCGCTTGGGTCCGTCCTGGGAACGGTCACACTCGAAATTTCGGACGTCACGGTGGTCCTTCGGCATGTTTGCAGCGAGGTCGAGGATCGTCTGCAATCCGGCGAGGGGATCGTGGTCGTCGCCTTTTGGCAGTCCGGCTGCCATGTTCTTCGCCTCATCCGGCATTTCCGGCCACGGGACAACCTGCCAGGAAATTTCCAAATGGTGTTCGATCTGAGCAAAAAAGCGGTCCTTCTGGCCGCTGATCGGATGCAAGGGGTGGAGTTTGGCTTCTGCGGCACTCCAGACGGCCTCGGCAATTTCGCGGAAAGTCGTGCGGACAACTTGGGCCGTTTCTTCCGCGATTTGTTTGGCGGACGGGGCTGGCACCAGCGCGAGAAAGCGATTGGGGAGGCTCGGGGTGAGCAGACGGCGCTGCGGATAGCCATTTCCATAGCCGAGGCTATTCCAGATTGACTCTTCGCCAATGAACGCCTTGCTCCAGACCTCGTCTTTGAGCAGGAGGTCGAAAATGGGTTGGCCGCAGAGATTCGGGAAAATGACTTGATCCGGCCCCAGTTTGAGAGCGATGTGCTTGAGGGCCGAGGCGACGAGATAGCTGAGTAGGTAACTGCCGCTCCAGAGGTCGAGGGTGCGGCGGGCGGCGGCGATGAAATCCTGCACCGGGCCGAGGGTGAAAAGCAGAAAGGCGGGCTGGCATTTCCCGTTCACCACGCAGGCCTGCATGGCACTGACGAGGCTGTTGTGCGCCCAGATCGTGTGGTCTGGCAGACGCGTGTCAGCGGGCAGAAAGGCCATGCGCGGATCCTTGGGGGCGCGGAGGTCCGAAGCCCACCAACGCCACAGCCGCCAGTAAGCGAAGAACTGGGCCCTGTCGAAGTCGGTTCCTTCCTCCACTCGGTCAAGAATGGGACGGGAACTCCAGGCCTTGTCCGTGGCGAGGTCCGCCGTCGTGAACGGCTGAATCTTGAGATGAGACTTTCCCAGAGGATGCTTGAAATGGTTGCGCTCTCCGTCGAAGGCACACTCCAGATGGCGATAAGTCGGCCAAGGCAGACGGTCAGCGGCCGCAGCCGTGTGGTCCGCCTCCGAAGCGAATGTCGCATCGGTGAAATCATGTCCGGACTGATGGGCTTCCGCCCGCTGCTTGTGCCAGGCAATATCCAGTGCCTTCTCCGGCGGATCGTGCAGATACGCGGCGAGTTTGCGTTTCCAGAATGAGGCGTCGGGGGGTGGTGGCGGGGTGTTTGGGTTGGAATCGCTCATGAGGGGAGAGAGTAGTGTGGGGTTGGCGCGAGGGGAAGCTCGCGGACATCCACGGACATCTGTGCCACGGAAATTCTCACTGTGGGGATGGAGCGGTCATGCTGTGTCCCGATTGGGTTCGCAAGAGATGGGCGGGATGGGGTCAGAAACATTGTAATGGTGTGGGATGCAGGATCCAAACCTGCGACTTCCTGCGTGTGAAGCAGACACTCTACCGCTGAGATAATCGTGCCGAGGAACGGGAAATCCAAGGAAATATTTTAGCGTCCTGGTGCGTGCCGGAGCAAGGAAAGCCGGGGGCTGGCCGCCGCAGGGGGTGTGATGAAAAGTGGGTGAGGTT
The DNA here is from genome assembly GCA_021463905.1 of Terrimicrobiaceae bacterium. Taxonomy (GTDB): domain Bacteria; phylum Verrucomicrobiota; class Verrucomicrobiia; order Chthoniobacterales; family Terrimicrobiaceae; genus JAJTZA01. Next base: position 4,811 of record JAJTZA010000040.1, read on the forward strand.
GGAGGGGTTTGCACCCACTCACAGGGCTTTCCTCAAGCACCCCGCAGCCGACCAGCGCGTTCAAAATCTCTTGACCCACCGCCTTGCGATCCGCATCGTGATTCTGCATGGCAAAATGCGCGGCAACATTTCCAATGAACACTACGATGATAGTGGCCTCAACCGGATTCCGGGCGAACTGGATGTTGCGGTGGGCTGATATCGCCTTCCCCCGGGTTGCGGTCAATCCGTTTGGCATCAATGACGCCGCGATTGACGTCTGGAAAACGCCCCCGGAGAAGACCCCGGTTCACGTCAGCAAGTAAATCAATGCGTTCAGATATTGATTCTCCGTCGGGGGCACCGGCACTTCTGATTTTGGCGGCGGGCATGGGCAGCCGTTATGGGGGGCTCAAGCAGATGGACCCGGTGGGGCCCTCGGGAGAGACGCTTTTGGACTATTCGGTTTACGATGCGGTGCGGGCGGGGTTTGACCGGGTGGCGTTTGTGGTGCGTCGGGATTTTGAGCGGGAGTTTCGGGAGCAGATCGTTTCGCGGTATGCGGGTGTGGTGCCGGTGGATTTGGCGTTTCAGGAGGTCACGGATTTGCCGTCGGGGTGGGAGGCTGCGGCAGCGGCGCGCACGAAGCCCTGGGGGACCGGTCATGCGATTTGGGCGGCGCGCACTGTGGTGAACCAGCCATTCCTGGCGATCAATGCCGACGATTTTTATGGGAGGAGCGCATTTGGCTCGGTCGCAGGGTTTTTTAGTCAAAGTCCGCCCTCTGCGGCTCCTCTGCGCATGGGCATGGTCGCTTACGCGATTCGGAACACCCTCTCCGAACACGGCTCCGTGGCCCGCGGGGTTTGCAAAGTGGGAGCGGATCACATCCTTCAATCGGTCGAGGAGCACACCGAAATCGCGGAGACCTCCGAGGGATTGCGCGGATTGGATTCGCAGGGCCACCTGCAAACCCTGAGTGGCAGAGAGGCTGTCTCCATGAACTTCTGGGCGTTCCCACCGGAGATTTTCCCTCACCTCGAAATGCTCTTCCGGGAGTTCCTCGAAGCCGGTGGTGCCCAAAACCCGAAGGCGGAGTTTTACATTCCGTCGGCGGTCAACGCTTTGATTGGCGCCAAGTTGGGCGTGGTGACTGCGATGTCCTCTCCGGATCGCTGGCTGGGGATTACGTATCGGGACGATCGCGCACGGGTCGCGGAGGAGCTATCCCGGCTGACAGCCTCCGGCATCTATCCCGCACCGCTTTGGCCAAAACACTGATGGATTTATGGTTATGAATGATTCGCTCGCCGCTGTTTTTGAGAGTTTTGAAGTTTATGGTTCCTACCTGAGCTGTCGTCCCTATGGATCCGGGCACATCAACGACACCTACGTTGCCGCATTCAGTCAATCGGGAACCCGCGTGCGCTATATCTTCCAGAGAATCAACCACCACGTTTTCAAAAACCCCGGAGCGCTGATGGAAAACATCCACCGGGTGACCGTCGAGGCGCGGCAGCGTCTTGAAGAGGCGGAAATCCCGGATATTTCCCGCCGATCGTTGAAATTGATTGCCGCGAATGATGGCAGGCCCTTCGTGGTGGATGCGGAGGGATACACGTGGCGCTGCTATTTATTCATTGAGGGTGCTCGAACCTACGATGTGATTGAGAACGAGCAGCAGGCCTATGAGGTGGCGCGCGCGTTCGGTGATTTTCAAAGGCTCGTGGCCGGCTTATCCGGAGGGCGTCTCCACGAGACCATCCCGGATTTTCACAACACCCGCTCGCGATTTGAAAAACTGCGCGCGGCGGCGGATGCCGACAAGCTTGGCAGGCTTCGGGAGGTTCGTGAGGAGTGGGAGTTTGTCCGCAGGCGCGAGGAGCTGGTGGACGTTCTGTTGAACCTTCAGGCCAAGGGAACCCTCCCCGAACGCATCACCCATAACGACACCAAACTCAATAATGTCATGATTGATGACACCACCCAGACAGGCATCTGCGTGGTGGATTTGGACACGGTGATGCCCGGCCTCGCGCTCTACGATTTTGGAGACATGGTGCGCACGGCCACCAGCCCTGCCCTTGAGGACGAGCCGGATGTCTCGAGGGTTCGGATGCAGATGCCGATGTTTTCCGCGTTGGTGCGCGGGTATCTTTCCTCGGCGGGGGGATTTCTCAATGACGCGGAAATCGCGCATCTGGCATTTTCCGGGAAGCTGATCACCCTTGAGATTGGGATCCGGTTTTTGACCGATTACCTGGAGGGGGACGTGTATTTCAAGACGGCCCGTCCCTCGCACAATGTGGATCGTTGCCGGACACAGTTTGCGCTGGTACGCAGCATCGAGGAGCAGGAGGCGGCTATGAACAAACTTGTGGAAAGCCTCGCGCGATGAAAATCCTGATCACTGGAGGAGGCGGTTTCATTGGGAGCCATGTGGTCGAGCACTATCAGGGCCGTGCCGAGGTGGTGGTGCTGGACAATTTTCGCACGGGGCGGCGCGAGAATCTGGACGGACTCTCGTGTCAGCTCATCGAGGGCTCGATTCTGGATCAACCGCTGCTGGCGGACGCCATGCGTGGCGTCGAGGCCGTCATCCACCTGGCGGCGTTGGTCAGCGTTCCCGAGTCCATGCGACTCCCCGCCGAAACCGTTCATTTGAACGTCCTCGGTCTGCTGAATGTTCTGGATGCGGCCCGGCAGGCGGGCGTCCGCAAGCTCTGTCTGGCCAGCTCAGCCGCCGTCTATGGAGAAAATCCCGAGTCGCCAAAAATCGAGACCATGCGCCCGGATCCACGCAGCCCGTATGCCATCACCAAACTGGATGGCGAATACTACTGCGACCTCTACGCGCGGGAAGGCTGGCTGGCCACAGCCAGCCTGCGGTTTTTTAATGTCTTTGGCCCCCGTCAGGATCCCCGGAGCGCCTATGCCGCAGCCGTCCCGATCTTCATGCACAGGGCACTGAGGGGCGAGCCCCTCGAAATCTATGGAGATGGCGAGCAAACCCGCGATTTTATTTTTGTCCGGGATATCGCGGGCGCGTTGGCATTTTTGACCGAGGAGACAGCTCTCTCGGGAGTTTTCAATGCCGGCTACGGCGGCAGCCTGAGCATCAATGCGCTGGCCGAGCAGATTCTTGAACTCACCGGATCGAAATCGCGCATTGTTCATGCACCTGCGCGCGCCGGTGACATCCGTCACTCGTCGGCCAGCGCGGCCAAATTGCGCTCCGCCGGGTGGAAACCACAATACGATCTTGCCGGCGGATTGCGGATCACCGCTCAGTCGCTTGATCGCTGAAGCGGCTCGACTTTTCCCGCCCGGCAGGGTACGAAAGCATGCAGATGAGCACCCTGGATAAAGCGATTCACGGCGCGGAGGCGTCCGGAAAGCTTCTGGCTTCCTCCGTAAAAAATCTCGAGAAATACCTCGCTGAAACGCGCTCATCTGTGGCGGTGGCCGCCGTATCGGAACTGATCGCAGGAGAGCAGTGGACCGAGTTGAATAACCGGTTTTTTCAGACCCTCGCTTTCGGAACCGGAGGACTGCGGGGCAAGAGCATCGGAGCGATTGTGACGGAGGCCGAGCGCGGAAAGCCGCAGCCGATGGGCCGTCCGGAATTCCCATGCGTCGGCACCAATGCCATGAACGAATGGAATATCACGCGCGCCACGCGTGGCCTCACCGCCTACGTGCTCGACCACTTCGCGCGCAGCGGACAGACCGGACGCCCGGCAATTTGCATTTGCCACGACACGCGCTTTTTTTCGAGGGAGTTCGCGGAGCTGGCTGCGCGCCTCATCGTGGAAATGGGATGTGACGCACGGCTCTTCGAGGGGCCGCGCTCGACCCCGGAGCTGTCTTTCGCCGTTCGCCGCACCGGAGCGCAGGCTGGCATCAACATCACCGCCAGCCACAACCCCCCTGAATACAATGGTTACAAAGTGTATTTTGATGATGGTGCCCAAGTGGTCGAGCCGCAGGCTTCGGGAATCATCCAACGCGTTAATTCCATGACCGGCGGCGAACACCAGGCTGCCGCCGAGCCGGGACAGCTTGTGCCGATGGGTGCGGAAATGGATGAAGCCTACATGTCGCGTCTGGAAACCCTGCCGCTCGAGCCGGAGCGGATGCGGCGGCCGGACCCTCTGCGCGTCGTATTGACTCCGCTGCATGGAGTGGGAGGCATTATTATCAAGCCGATGCTCGAGCGCCTCGGGGTTCTTGTGGAAAGCGTTCCTGAGCAGGACGTGCCCGACGGACGATTCCCCACGGTGAAATCCCCCAACCCGGAGAACGCGGAGGCTCTCGCCATGGCACTCGAACGCGCGGCCCTCTCGAATGCGGATCTGGTCATCGCCACCGACCCCGACGCCGACCGCATGGGCGTCGCCGCCCGGAACGCCAAGGGAGAATTGGTTTTGCTGACGGGAAACCAAATTGGCTCGTTGCTGTGCTGGCATCGTGTGAACCGTCACCTTCACCTGGGCATCCTCACGCCGGAAAACGCCGCGCGGGGCGTCATCGTCAAAACGGTCATGACGACCGACCTGCAAAAAACCATCGCGGCGGCCAACGGCCTGCATTGCGTCGAGACGCTGACCGGCTTCAAATACATCGGTGAAAAGCTGCGCAAGTATGAGGAGGCGATCCCGGAGGGTTTGCGCACCGGCTACCGGGACCTCAGCGAGAGAGAAACCCGGCAACTGCGGTTGTCGTATTCTTCCTATTATGTGTTTGGCGGCGAGGAGAGCTATGGGTACAGCGGCTCGGATTTTGTCCGGGACAAGGATGCCAACAGCGCGGCGGTCATGCTGGCCGAGGCGGCGGCCTTTGCGGCCTCAGAGGGAACCACGCTCGTCGGGTTGTTGGATCGCATCTTCTCGGAATACGGGTTTTACTTCGAGCGCAGCGAATCGCTGACCATGGAAGGCGCGGAGGGTGCCTCGCGCATCCGGCGATTGGTTGCCTCCTACGCGGAGAGCCCGCCAAAAGAACTCGATGGCTCGCCGGTGGTCGCCTTCCAAAATTTTGCCACCGAAGAAATCCATGACAGCGAAGGCGATCTCCTCCCCAAAGAAAATCTGCTCATCTTTGAATTGCAAGACGGACGCCGTGCGGCCATCCGCCCCTCGGGAACGGAGCCAAAAATCAAATTTTATTTCTTTGGACGGGCCCTGCC
>JAJTZA010000041.1 GCA_021463905.1 Terrimicrobiaceae bacterium
CCCATGAGTAAGTGCATCATCCGCGTGAACGACCCCAAGGGCTTCGCGCGGGCTTTCAAGATGGCGGCAGGCTGCGCCATGACAGGCAGCAAATGGTCAAACCCCATTTGCCGCGACGTCATGGTCGACATCGGCAACAGCGCAGTGCTGCGCGCCACGGACCTTCAGGGCTACATGACAGTCGATCTGAAGTTGCTTTGCGACTTCACGGTCGAAGGTTTCGGCCAGCTCTTCCTTCCGTCTGACTGGAAGGCGCCCAGCGAGCCCTTTTCGCTGGTGGCTGAGCCGACTGAAGAAGGTCTCACAGTCACATGCAAGACGCAGACCCTCGAAACCACGATTCCCCAAGCGAACGCGGCGGCGGATTACCCGCTGTTTCCCATCGGCAACGCCGGTGTGAAATTCACCCTGCCCGCGGCCACTTTGGCGCACGAGCTTTCTGTGCTCGCGCCTATGGCGGCCACAGAGAAGGGGCGCTACGCGCTCAACGGGCTTTTGTGGGAGTTCGAGGCCCCGGACGTCGCCGTCCACGCCAGCCAGCCGCCCTACACGGTGCGCCTGGTGGCCACCGACGGCAAGCGTCTGGCGGCTCACGCCTTGCCCGTGACCGTTGACAGGCCCGTGCGTTACCAGCCCATTTTGTGGGCCGAACACGCCAGGAGGCTGGCGACCCTTCTCAAGGTCGCCCAGAATGTGGAAGTCGCTTTTGCGCCCGGAGGTCGTTGACACTGACGCCAAGGGCACCGAGCGCAACGTGCGCCCGGCAAGCGACTACATGTTCTTTGGCACTGAGTGCTTCACCTACGCCACGCGCCTCATCGAGGGTCTGTACCCCGACTGGCGCAGCGTGATGCCCAAGGGTGACGCCAGGGTGCTTTTGAACCGCCAGGAGCTGATCGACGCCCTTGAGGCCGTGCAGAAGGCCTGCGACGTCGAGAGCTGCGCGGTCAGGCTGACGTTCAACGCCGATCACCTGCTGTTGGAAGCCAAGTCCACGCGAAACGGCTATGCCAAAACCACGGTTCCCCTCGTTGAGGTGCCGCCGATGATGATACTGGGCGTTGACCCGGCCTATCTCATCGGCACCCTCGAGTCGTTGCAGGGCCAGTGGGTAGTGTTCAGCTTCTTCAGTTCGGATTACGGGATGACGCTTCACGACGGTGCGCCCAACGTGCGCTACAACCTCGTGATGCCCATCGACGTAGACTCCGAACCGACGCTGCCTGCACACCCCGGAGCCTTCATCGACACAGACGAGACCTGGGATAGCAAAGCCGCCTGCTGGAGGAAGCTGACCGACGAGGAGAAGGCGAAGGAGAAAGCTGAACGCGAGGAGAAGCTGGCCAAGTATCAAGAGGCCGTGCTCGCGTTCGAGACCGCCCAGAAGCAGTGGCGGGTTCACAAGCGCCTCAAAGAGGTCAAGTCGCAGGATCTTGAACCCCAGGACATCCCCGCTGACCTGTCACCAAAAGCCGCGAAGATTCTTGAGCGGCAGGGCATCTTCACCACGACGGAGCAGGGTCTGGGCGAGTTTACGCCCCGCCCTGAGCATGAGCCGGCCATCGGCACCCAGCTCGCTCCGCACCCCACGCAAGCTCAGCTCGAGGCCCAGGCGCAGGTCACCGCGCCCGAGCCCAAGGCGAGGACCAAGCGCGCGGCGAAGGTGGAAAAGGCACCGCAGGCCCCTGCCGTCCGCGAGGTGATCGTCACTGACAGTGATGAGCACCTTGAGACGCCGCAGGAGTTGGGCTACACGCTCAACAAGAACCAGTGGTCGCTGTTTTGACAGGCCGCTGGAAAAGTCGATGAAGCCGACTTTTCCAGCGGACGGCAAAGGCCGGAGTGCCGGGCAAAGCCCGCCACTCCGTCGGCCCGTCACGTTTGGCGGGCCAAGCAGACTGCTGTAAACGACCTTTTCAGCATTCTGCCAAGCCCGTACCCGCCAAAGCGCGTCGCGCCTAGGCGGGCAACGGCTGCCGCCCCAAGGGGCGCAATCGTCCCGCCGATACCGGAGTCAGTGCATCTGCGCTTGGGATGAGGACGCAAGCGAAGAAGAAGGCAACAAAGAGAACCACTCAGGAGTGCTGAACCAAAGCCCGTGCGCCGGAGCCATC
>JAJTZA010000042.1 GCA_021463905.1 Terrimicrobiaceae bacterium
AATTGGGAGTGCTCCCAAACTTCCCGTGCGCAGAGGGTGATGGGTTGCGCGGTGAGGTTGCGTGCGCCTGCGGGTACCGACTGACCGGTCTGAAATCTCCGGGGGACGGATTCTCCGGTGATCCAATTCAGCGCGAATGTCCCGGCGTTGTCCTCGAGTGTCGAGCGGACGGGGACGAGGGCGGATTTTTCGATCTGGTATCGGTCGCCGGAGTGCAATGCGCACGCGTCGGTGAGAACCCAGTGCTCCTGTCCATCGCGAAACACTTTCACCCGGCCTGGGTCGAGGCGTGAGCCAAGGAGTCTGCGACGGTTGGCCTCGATGGAGCGTTCCTGCGTCCAACGTCCGGCCAGCATGAGGAAGGTGAAGATCGAAACAAAATCAAAATAGCTCATGGCGGAGTGGCCGAGCAGCCATGCCGTGACCGAGCCGGTATAGGCGACAGCCAGACCAATCGAGATCGGGAGGTCCATGTGCAGCTCATGCCGACGGAGCGAACCAAAAGCTCTCCGAAAAAAATGCGTCCCACCCAGGAAGAGACTCGCTGTGGCCAGAAAAAAACTGACCACATCGAAGAGCCGGTTGAGCTGGCTGCCGGCTTCCAGGCCCAGATAGCGGGGCAGGGCAAAGAGCATGGCATTGAGAGCGAGTGCGCCACAAATCCCCATCCGACGGATCAGGTCGCGGGATGGGGGCTGCTCCCGGTTCGAGAGCGGGCCAATGCGGTAGCCAAAGCGCTTCGCATCCGCCGCGTAAGCCACAAGGTGACATTCCCCGGCAGCCCACTCGAGGCGCAGTGTTCCCCGCGTCGAGTGAACGGTGCAGGAAATCGCGCCGGGGGCCTCCAGAAAAAGTGCCTCCAGAAGCCACACACATCCGGCGCAGGCGATCCCCTGGACTTCCACGGTGGCTCCGACGGACTGGCCGGCGGGGATCCCGGACTCGGTCGCCTCCTGGAGATCCTCGAGCCACGACCATTCGCCGGAATGGAACACGCCGGATGAGGCAGGTGCCGGATTTCCGCCAAACCGGTAAAAATCCTCCAGCCCGCGCTTGCGCAACAGGTGGAAGACAAACCGGCAACCCGCACAACAAAACTCGGATTCCCGCTGCGTCGGACGGAAGGGCGTACCGCAATGGCTGCACTTTGCGGCGGTTCCGGATGGAGGGACGGTTTTCATGGCATCAGTGACACATCAGGCAAGCGCCGCTTGCGGGGCTGAACCCCCGCACCAAAACCAGAGCCAGGCTGACTGCCGCGAGTGTCCGCCGCGTCCACTCCATGCCGCGCGGCCCCCAGCGTGCCTCAAGCCAGGCCAGCCGGTTCTGGGCGACAAAGAGCAGGGGAAATGTTCCCGCTCCAAAGGCCGCCATGATCAGTGCGCCGGAGAGCCAGGAATTGGCCAACGCTGCTGCCGCGACCATCAAATACAACGGCGCACAAGGGAGCGTGGGCGTGAAGAATCCCAGAAAGGCGGGAGCGCCCGCTCCGCGCATCCCGCGATTCCCCAGCACCCGAATTCCCCACCGTGGCAGCGGAATCCGCTTGTCGAGGCCGAGTGCCACCGCAAGAAAAAACAAGGCGAACACCCAGAGCATCCCTTGCGTGGCCCCACCCAGAAACGCTTCCGAAATCCTTCTGCCCAGCAGGGCCGCCACCCCACCCAACACGGTGTAGGATACGATCCGTGCCGTGTGATAAGTGAGAGCGGGGGTCAGGGTGTGTCCCTGCCTGGCGCAGCCTGCCTGGCAGGGTGACGCGCAAACCGTGTGCGCCAGCGGGCCACACATCCCCACGCAGTGCAGGCTGGTGATCAGCCCTGCCACAAAGGCGGCTCCAGGACCGGCAATCTCCGCATTCACAGACGCCCTCCCTTTCGCTCGAGCAGGGCGGCTTCCTCCGCCGGTGTGAGCGTACGAGTGTCCACCCTTCGCGAGAGGGCAAAAGCGGTGACCCAGACCGCAATGACCAGCAAAAACGCGAGAAGGACGCCGAGGGTCAGGCGAAAGGCGGAGGGGTGCATCATGGCATGCCCTCCCGAAACGGGCCAAGAAAAGGCAGTTTCTTGGTGGCGACCACCGTGCCGTTCGCGTCGCGCACTTCCACATGAACATCAAAATTGCCGTGAAAATTCGCATCGGGGACGGTGAGGATGAGCGGCTGGACAACTTCCTCACCTGGCGGCAGCGCAAGGGGGGCATCGGTCGCCCCGGAGGTTTTCATGCCGTCCACCACTGCGGTTGCCACAATGCGGTAGGATTCCGTTTCCGGACGTTTGCCGGCCAGCCGAACCAGAAAATTGTTGCGGATCACGCCTCCATCCCGCACGTAGGGTGCTCCCGCCATGCGCGTGGCCGAAAATGCCACCGGACGCAACTGCGAGGCGGCAAAAAGAAAGGCCAGCGCCCCGATCAGCGTAAAGGCCAGATAAAAAAACAGGCGCGGACGCAGCAGCCGCCCTGGGTTGCCCGTCAGCGCATTCATGGAATCATGGCGGATCAGCCCACGCGGACGCTCCAGCCGATCCATCACCTCATCACAGGCATCTATGCACGCTTCACAGGCGATACACTCAATTTGCAGGCCCTGGCGAATATCAATCCCGGTTGGGCAGACTTGTACGCAGCGGCGGCAATCCACGCAGTCGCCGGTGGTTGTCCCGGGGCGTCCGCGTGGTTCTCCGCGCGCGACGTCGTAGCCGACGACGATGGAGTTATCGTCAATGAGTGCTGACTGCAGCCGTCCGTACGGGCACATGACGATGCAGAATTGTTCCCGGAACCACGCAAAATCAAAGTAGAGGACTCCGGCGAGAGCAAAGACAAAAAGGAAGGCGTCCCAATGTGCGACGGGTGCCGTGCGGAGCATCTTGTAGAGGCCCGGCAGCGAAACAAAATAGGAAAGCAGGATGTGGGCAATCAGCGCCGCAAACAGAAAAAACAGGCCGTGCTTGAGAGTTCTCTTGAAAATCTTGGTGGCTGACCAGGGGGCCGTATCCAACGCGCGGCGCGCCAGGGCATCCCCTTCGATCCAGCGCTCGATGCGGCGAATCACGTGATCCAAAAAGACGGTTTGCGGGCAGGCCCATCCGCACCAGATTCTCCCGGCCAGCGAGGTCACAAAAAACAGGCCAAATCCGAGGCCGGTGATCAAAAAGAACAGGAGCCAGAGGTCCTGGAACATGAACGTCGCTCCGAACAGATGAAGCTTGCGGCGGGCAATATCCAGGAACACCGCAGGGTTGCCACGGATGGGAATGACCGGCAGCAGCGCGTAGAGCGCGAGGAGCGCGGCGGCCACCACGCGCCGTGCAGTGGTCCAAAAGCCGCGCACGTCGGCAGGATGAACGAAATACCGCGAGCCGTCGGGGTTGATGGTTGTGACAGAGGAGATGCTCGGTCGTTTGGATCGCGCCTTGTGGCTCCTGGCTGGGTCGTGTCCCGACCCCTCTGGCGGGCCGCTCATTCGGATGGCTCTGCTATCGTCGGGTTTTTGCTGATGACAAAGGCAACAAGCTCGGAAATCCGCTGGGCGCCAAGCAGCGGCCCCCACGAAGGCATCCCCTTGTCGAGAACCCCCTGGGTGATTGTGGTATAAATCTCGGAGGGGGTTCCTCCGTGAACCCAGGAAGCATCGGACAGATTTTGTCCGATACCGCCCTTGAGGTCGGCACCATGACACGCGGCGCAGGTACTCATGAAGGTTTTTTCTCCAGCGGCGACAACCTCCGGCTCGCGGCTCATTTCCCAGAGTTTCCGGCCCTCCGGAGCGGCACTGTTGCCTGCTGCCGCCAGCTTGAGCGCATCAATTTGGCCCTGTACGCGCACCCAGCCGTCCTGGATGTGGCCGGTCCAATGGAAATATGCCCAATAGCCAATGGAAAAAATGATGGCTCCGTAGAGAGTGAAGAGCCACCAGTTGGGAAGGCGCTTGTCGTATTCCTGGATGCCATCGTAGCTGTGAGGGCGCAGGCCCTCCGGGTCATGGTCTGGCGTGTTCATTGGCGGTGTTCGTTGTCATCCAGAGGCATCGCCGCATCGCGTTGCGTGCGTTCGCGCGTCATGCGCAGCGTGCCTGCGAGGCAGAAAAAGAACACGCCGGCGGTCACGACGAATGCGGTGATGGCCACTGCGGTGCTCCATTCGGAAAAGACGACGTCCCGCATGGTTTCAGCGCCTCCCCGAGAGTTCTGCGGCAAGGCCGGGGTTTTTTGCGGGCCGCGGGTTGGGTGCCTCGGTGGTTTTGCCCAGCTGTTGCAGATAGGCGATGAGTGCGATCACTTCGCGGTCAGGAGCGATTTCAATGCCACTTTTCGCGAGGTCTTCCGCGATGCCCTTTCCCTGGGCGAGGCTCTCCGCGACGATTTCGTCGCCCGACCGCTGGGGGAAGGGAACCCCCAGCCGACGCTGGACGGAGATTTTGGATTCGAGCGCCGCGAGATCTGTTTTTTGGCGCAGGAGCCACGGATAATTTGGCATCGTGCTGCCGGGCGATGTGGAGCGCGGGTCGAGGAGGTGTTGGAAGTGCCAGACATTGGGGTACTTCGATCCGACACGTTCGAGATCCGGCCCGGTGCGCTTTGACCCCCATTGGTAGGGAAAATCGTACAGGGACTCCGCGATGCGTCCGCTGGGGCCGTAGCGGAGCACGTCGCCGACGAGCGAGCGAATCATCTGGCTGTGGCAGGTGTAGCAGCCTTCGCGCACGTAGAGGTCGCGTCCGGCCAATTCGAGCGGCGTATAGACGCGCTGCCATGCTCCATCCTCATTGAGCGTCTGGTTGAGAAAGACCGTGGGAAGAATCTGGATCATCCCACCAATGGCCACTGCCACAAAGGTCAGTACGCTGAAGGGCAGCCAGCTCTCGAGGAGACGCTCGTACCAGTCCGACCAGCGTGCGCCGGCGATGCTCATGTGGATCATGGCGGCTAGCGCGGTTTCCACCATCAGCACAAAAGCGACAATGCTGAGCATCCCGCGCCCCAGCCCCCACAACGAGGCAAAGAGCATCAGCAGGAAACAATACAACACCGGCGCATTGAAGAAACTGCGCACCAGGCCGAGACCCTCGCGCGGAGGAACAGACGGAATGGGCACCTCAATCGTACTCGTGGCCGGAGCACCCGAACGGATGGTACGGAGCAAATTATAAAACATGGCGACGAAGCCCGCGAGGAAGATCGCTCCACCCACCATGCGCGTGACCAGCATGGCCCACGTGGACGTGACAGCTTCAATGAAATTTGGATAGGCCAGAACGCCCTCGGGCGTCACTGCGCCCAGCATGAGTCCCTGGGCAATTCCCGAGACCCACATCGAAGCCACGTAGAGGAGGATGCCGATCATGCCCGTCCAGAAATGCAGGTCTGCCAGTCGCGTCGAATGGAGCCTGGTATTGTAGAGCCGGGGAACGAGCCAGTAGAACATGCCGGCGGCCATGAAGCTGTTCCAGCCCAGTGTGCCTGCATGGACATGGCCGATCGTCCAATCGGTGTAGTGTGAGAGCGCGTTGACTGAACGGATCGCCAGCAGCGGCCCCTCGAAGGTCGCCATCCCGTAAAATGTCACCCCCGCCGCAAAAAACTTCAGGACGGGGTCGGTTCGGAGTTTGTCCCATGCGCCCCGCAGGGTCAGCAGGCCGTTGAGCATGCCGCCCCAGGATGGAGCCCAGAGCATGAGGCTGAAAATCATGCCGAGTGTCTGCAGCCATTCCGGCAGTGCGGTGTTCAGAAGGTGGTGTGGCCCTGCCCAGATATAGATGAAGACCAGCGACCAAAAGTGCACGATGGAAAGCCGGTAGCTGTACACGGGCCGCTCCGCCGCCTTCGGAAGATAGTAATACATGATGCCCAGGATTGGCGTCGTCAAAAAGAAAGCGACCGCGTTGTGGCCATACCACCACTGCACGAGCGCGTCCTGGACGCCGCCAAAGACCGGGTAGGAGTGCAGCAGACTGGTCGGTATCTGGAGGTGGTTAACGATGTAGAGCATGGTCACCGTGATGATGGTGGCGATGTAGAACCAGATGGCGACATAGAGGGATTTCTCGTTGCGAACAGCCAGCGTCCAGAAAAAGTTGATGGCAAAGACGACCCAGATCACGGTCACGGCGATATTGATCGGCCAGATCAGCTCGGCGTATTCCTTGCCCCGGGTCAGACCCAGCGGCAGGGTGATGGCCGCTCCCACAATGATGGCCTGCCATCCCCAGAAATGCAGCGCCCCCAGAAAATCCGAGGCGAGGCGTGTGCGGGTTAATCGCTGGGTCGAGTGGTACACCCCTGCAAAGATCATATTGCCGACGAATGCGAAAATGGCCGCATTGGTATGCAGGGGACGCAGCCGCCCGAAGGTCAGCCAGGGAGTTCCAAAATTGAGCTGGTAAAATGCCATCTGACCGGCGATCAGAACGCCGGCCAACATCGCCACCACGCCCCAGAACGCCGATGCCACAACGAATTGCCGCACGACGCGGTCGTTGTATTCCACGATGCGGGTATTCATGGCCGCCGGGCCTCCGGAGACGCGGGGGTGTGTTTGCTGGGAGGGTCATCGCGAAATGGCAGCAGGCTGTCCCGCAGGGGATCCCCGCTTGCGTAGTCGTGGTGATACAGAAAGCCCGCCACGAAAAACAGCACCAGCATCAGGCTCACAAAAATCGTGAGGAAAAGCACGCTCATGCGCGTCCGATGCTGGTGTAGTCAAACCCGAGGGCGCGCACCATGGCCGGTTCCAACAGATTGCGCCCGTCAAAAATCAGCGGCGTGTGCATCAGTTCCTTGACCCTGGCAAAATCCACCGCAGAAAATTCCTTCCATTCGGTGGCAATCACCAGCGCATCCGCATCTTTGACGGCCTCGAGCGCCGAGGTGGCCAGGTGCGCCCCCTCGATCAGCTTGAACTCGACTGCTTTCTCCATGCCCTTCGGATCGAATACGGTCACCAGTGCTTTCTCGGCAATCAGATCCCGCACGACATCAATGGCCACCGAGGAGCGCACATCATCGGTGTCGGGCTTGAAGGTCAATCCCCAGACGGCCACCCGTTTGTCGCGGAGCACCCACAGCTTGTCGCGGAGCCGGTCAATAAACCGCTCGCGCTGCTGCGCGTTGATGCGCTGCACTTCCTTGAGGAGGTGGAAGGGTTCTCCGAGGTGGTCGCTGATCGCGATAAAGGCCGCGATGTCCTTCGGAAAACAGGAGCCGCCGTAGCCAATGCCGGCATTGAGGAAGTTCCGTCCGATACGGCGATCCATTCCGATCCCGTCGGCGACCTTCTCGACATCCGCCCCCGAGGCCTCGCAAATCCGCGCCACCGCGTTGATATAGGAAATTTTGAGAGCCAGGAACGAATTGGCCGCGTGCTTGATCAGCTCGGCGGAGTTGACATCGGTGACCAGCACCGGCGCCATGAAGGGCTCGTAGATTTTTTGCATCATGGCGACAGCGCGTTCGCTGTTTCCGCCGATGACAATGCGGTCCGGTTTCATCAGGTCCGGCACCGCGCATCCCTCGCGCAGAAACTCCGGGTTGCTCACCACATCAAAGACCACCCCCGGCTTGCTGTATCGGCGGATCGTGTCCGCAACTTTCTCCCCGGTCTTCACGGGAACCGTGCTTTTGTCCACAATGACCCGGTATTGATCCTTTTTCAGTACGGCGGCGATTTCGCGGGCGACCTGTTCGATATAGGAGAGGTCCACGCTGCCATCGGGCTGAGGAGGAGTCGGGACAGCGATGAATACCACATCAGCACCATCCACGCCTTCCTCGGTGCTGGTGGTGAACTTCAGCCGCCTGGCCGCGACATTTTTGAGCACCAACTCTTCGAGACCTGGCTCATAAATCGGAATTTCACCGCGCAGGAGCATCTCCACCTTGCGCTGGTTGTTGTCCACACAGATGACCTGATGGCCGACATCGGCAAAGCACGCACCGCTAACCAATCCGACATAGCCGGAACCAATAATGCACAGTTTCATTGACATAAGTTTACAGAGAAATCATCAGATTCGGGCGCTCGTCGTCCTTTCCGGGGTTTTAGTTGCTCGAACTCGGTTCGACCGGTGAGGTGGCCTGATTGAATTGCATGGGCAGGGTGACCTGGGGCGCGTCTTTGAGCGTGAGCACGAACAAAACGCCATAGTCGGTATCGCCGCCCTCATTATCCCGCACCTGCGCACCAAAGGAGGCCACCCAGCTTGAAAGGTCGCGGTGAATCATGTAGCGCTGGTATTGGAGGACATTCGATACAAACTCGTATTGCTCGTAGAGGCTCACCGCCCAGTTGCGATTGATCCGGTAGTAGGCCGAGAAATCCACCTGGCTGTTATCGGAAAAGAACTCATTGCCATCAATGTAGCGGTTGCTCACGTAGAAGCTGAAATCCCGTGTGGGCATGAACCGCCAGCGGGTTCCGACTTCGGTGAAGCCCTCGGCCACCAGCGGGAGCTGGGTGTCCAATTCGAGCGAGAACCACGGTACGGGCTGGAAGCGCAGGTTGTTGAAGATGTTCGACATGCTGGCGTCGGTGTAGGGGTTTTCGAAGTTGCCATCGAAAAAGGTGTCGAGGGTCAGCCAGGGAAGGGTGCGCTGGTCCCGGCGGGTCAGCAGGCGGTTGCGAACGCCAAAGCGTGCGATGGCCCAGGTGTCAATGGTGTCAATGCCGGTGAATTGGGGAAAATCAATCGGCGTCAATTGCGTGGACGGCACCAGCCGGTCAAACTGGTAGATTTCATCCGGTGCGGGTCCGAAATTTTGGACATAGGAAAAATTGATGTAGGGCTGTACGACGTGGCGCAGTCCATCCAGGCCAAGCCAGCGCGCCTGTATGCGCTCGTAGGTTCGCGAGAACTTTGTCGAGACCTCCACGCCCAGATTCGCGACCGGGCGCGTCACCGCCCCGCCCGTTTGGAGGTCGTTGGTTGGCGCATTGAGCGGACTCCGCTGCTTGCGGGCCGTGTTTTGGAGGACTTGAATTTCTCCGGTGTTGGGATCCACTTCGGTGACCGGGCTGTTCCCGCCTTCCCAGAAGGTGCCGCTCTCGGAATAGTAGGTCAGCCGGATGCCGGCGCGCGGGTTGATATTGAGCCAGCCAAAGAGCTGCGTCGGCGCGGAAATCTGGTGGTAGGTGTCGAAGCGGAAGGATTGATAGTTCGGGAAGCCGTTCTGACCAAACGCCTGTTCATCCGAAAACGAGCGGCGCAGCTGGGCAACGCCACTTTCTCCATCGTAGTACACGGGCAGGCCGAAAAGCTGGTGTTGCTTGAAATCAAAGACCAGCTCGGGGAGTCGCTCGGTGGTCTCTTGAAAATCGTTGACCTGCCAGCGGCCCATCAGGGTGAGTGTGTAGAATTCCTCCCATTTGGTCAGCGAGAGGTAGTTGTCGGGCTGCGGATCCAGCCGAAACTCATTGGGATAAAAATCCTCGAGAAAGTCCACATCGCTCAACAGGTTCAGGTCTGCGGTTGCGTAGATGTCGTCGGTCAGGAAGAGGCGGTGCTTGAAGGTCACGCGGTAACGCCCATCGGTGTTTTTTTTCTCGGAGGGTTCTCCGGGGGCGCCTGAGGTGGTGGTTGTCGCGCTGTTCACCGCGTAGTAGCCAATGAAGTCGCCATAGCTGCGATCCTCCTTGCCGTATTTGAATTTTGCGTCAAACCCGAAGCCGGCACCAAACTTTCCGCGATAATCCGCGCGCACCCTTCCCATGATGGCATCGCCTTTGCCAATGGGGAAATTGTAGGCGGTCAGGATGTATGCCCCCCAGCGGCTGTCAAAGCCCGGCAAAAACTCGAAGCCGGTGTTTTTGATGTTGGCCCACAAGTAGGGGAACCAGAAGATCGGCACCTTGCCGACAAAGAGGGTTGAATTGACAAAAACCACCCAACTGTCGGTGTGGATGCGGATCGAGCGCGACCGCACGCGGAAATCCGGCTTGGACGAATCGTCGGTCGTCGCAAAGGCGTCCTTCACCCGGATTTCCTTCATCGAGGGCGCCTGCAGCGAGAAAGCGTTGAAAAAGAGAGGCGGACGCGCCCCGGAAAACTCGAGCGCCCGCATCTGCTTGGTCTCGAGATTGAACAGCGCCCGCTGCCCCGTCAGAACTTCATTCGGAGTGTAGAGACGGATATTGCCCACCAGAAGCACGTCGCGGGTCTCAGGATTGTACTCCGCGTAATCACAGTAAATGCTGTACTTCCCGTAGTGAATCTGGACATTGTCGCGGGCCACGGCCACCCCCCCCTCGAAGGTCGTCTCTCCATCCGCTGTAATCTCAATCGGAATGTCCCCAAAGCTGCCAAACTGCGCAAAGGCGCAGACGGAACATGCCAGCAGCAGCAAAATGAGTCGGAAACCGGTTGACAGCATAGATCAAACCAAAAACAGTACGCAGCCATGCGGTGGTGGCAAGACAAAACCCACCGCGCCAAAAACAAAAAAAACTCTTGTGTTTTACGCAACAAAGCGCAACATGTTGCACAAACACATCCGTGAAAGTTCAAAAAATTTCTTTGGAGACGATTGCGAGTGAGGCGGGGGTTCACAAGGCGACGGTCTCCCGGGCCTTGCGGAACCATCCGACGATTCCGGCGAAGACGCGTGAGCGCGTGCAGAAGATTGCGAACGAGTTGGGGTATCGTCCGAACCCGTTGGTTTCGATGTTTCAGGCACAGGCGCGTGCGCACCGTCCGCAGCGGCTTCAGGCGAAGCTGGGGTGGATCAACGACTACCCGAATGCTCGGTGCTGGCAGGAGTTTCCGTGGCTGCGCGGGTATTACGAGGGGGCGCGTGAGCGTTGCGAGACGATGGGTTATCAGCTCGAGCAGTTGGACCTTGGGCGCAACGGTGCTTCGCCGTCCGAGGAAGTGCGGCGTGTGTCGAAGCAGATGGCCCAGAATGGCATTTACGGGATCATTCTTCCGCTGATTTTGAATGCGGCCTATCTCGAAACGCCCTGGAAAAATTGTGTGGTGTCGGTGATTGGCGGCGGCCACCACCGTCGTCGAAAGGAAGCACCCGATTTTCGCCATCTGCACTACCCGCAGGGGTTTCCATCAGCGGATCGGGACTTGTTTTTCAATGCCCGTCTGACCTTTCATCAGCTCACCGAGCTGGGCTATTCCCGCATCGGGTTTGTTTACAGTGCCTACCTTGACAATGAGGCGCATGGACGCGCTCATGCCGGCTTCCTGATCGAGCAGGGTCAGCGTCCCAAATCCTCGCGCGTGCCGATTTTGTTCCTGGAAAAATTCAAGGAGGGTCGGCCGGCGGCCTTTGATGAATGGATGGATGCGCATAGGCCGGACGTGATTATTTGCGTGAACCCGGTGATACGCCTGTGGGTGGAATCTCTCGGGCTGGAGGCTCCCAAGGACATTGGGCTGGCCAACCTCAACCTGGTTGAGGACGTCTCCGATTGGTCGGGCGTGACCGAAAATCACGGAGCTGTCGGTGCGGCGGCGGTGGACCTGATTCTTTCCGCGCTCAGCCGTAACGAGCTGGGACTCAACCCCGAGCCGCGAAAAATTCTCGTGCCCGGACGCTGGGTTTCCGGCGAGACCCTCCGCCATCCGCAGGGCTGACCACTTTTTCCAGCTCACCAGTCCACTGCGGCGTCGTTTGGGCGGTTTGAGCATCCAAGTCAATTTATGAATCAAAAATCTCCATTACGAGTGGCCATCGCCGGGATCGGCGGGTTTGGGTCGTCACATCATGCTGTTTTTTCCGGGCTGGAGGCCCAGGGTCGGGTCCGCGTGGTGGCCACCTGCGATCCGGCACAGGACCGCCTCGGAGAAATCTGCGCCCGGCACCGATTTTCCGAACGCGGTGTGCGGGTGTATGCCGGTTTCGAGGAAATGATGGCTGCGCATGCGGGTCAGTTGGATTTGGGCGTTGTGGCGACTCCGCCGCACTGTCATGCGGGGATGCACCAGGCGCTGGTGGAGGCGGGGATTCCCTGCTACCTGGAAAAACCGCCCACGCTGGATCCGGAAGAGTTCGAGCGCATGGTGGAGGTCGAGAGCCATGCGGCCTCGCCGACCAATGTGGGGTTTTGCTTTGTTCATGATCACGCGCGCCTGGCTCTCAAACAGCGCATCCTCGATGGCGAATTTGGCGCGCTTCAACGGAGCACCTTCCTCGGACTCGTCCAGCGCACTCCCGGGTATTTTCAACGGAGCCGCTGGGCGGCCAGATTGTTGCTCGATGGAAAACTGCTCCTGGACTCCTGCCTGGGAAATGCCATGTCGCACTATGTCAACAACCTCCTGTTCTTTTCCGGACTCGACAGCCTTGCGGAACGGGCGCGTCCTCTGAGTGCCTCCTGCGAGCTTTATCGCGCCAACGAGATCGAGGGAACCGACACCATTTTTGTGTCAGGAGTTTTGCGCAATGGCGTGGAGTTCCGCATGGCGGCGTCTCATGCCTGTCCCAGTGCCACCCAACTGACGGAGGAGGTCATGGTTTTTGACCGGGCGACCATTATTATTCGCGGTGGGACCGGGGGTGTCATTCAGTGGGGTGATCGGGCACCGGAGGAGGCCCCGTTAAGCACGCCAGCTCTGTCTTCCTGTATGGACGAGTACCTTGCGTTTCTGGGCGGCCGGCTCCCCCGCCCGCCGCAAACCCTGGAGGAATGTCGCGGCTTTGTGGAAATGAACGCCTTGTTTTACCTGGCGTCCGGCCCGGGAATCCACAACGTGCCCGATAGGGCCAGATCACGAAACCCGGAAACCCAGGCCGTGGTCATCACGGGCATCGAAGAGGCCGGCAGGACGTTTCTCGCGCAAGGGACATTCCCATCGCAGGCCGGACACTCCTGGGGTCGCAGGGGAGGGGCTGCCTCTGTGGAAGCACTGCCCGATCTGCTCTCCCGGATCCAGCACTGCGGAACACAAAGATAGACCGGGCGGGTTCGACAGAACAGACCGATCTCCAAAGTGGCAGGCGCGACGCGCACAACGGTCGAGGGTGGATCACGGCAGTTCGGTGGTGGAGGGTGGGTTGGGGAGGGGTTCAGGCACTCGGGGTGCCCTGCGCTCGAAAATCCCGTACAAGGTGGGGAGGATGAAGAGCGTCAGGAGAGTCGAGCTGACCAATCCGCCAATCACGACAGCCGCCAGAGGTTTCTGAATTTCGCTTCCGGGTCCCGTGGCGAAGAGCATCGGGATGAGGCCCAGCCCAGCCGCGCTCGCGGTAATCAACACCGGGCGCAGTCGCAGGACCGCCCCCTGAACCACAGCCCGACCGGTTTCCATGCCGCCGCGTCTCAGCTCGTTAAAATAGCTGACCATGACGACCCCATTCAAAACCGCCACGCCAAACAGTGCGATAAACCCCACGCTCACGCTCACGCTCAGATTAAATCCCCCCAGAACCACCGCAGCGATGCCGCCAATGAGTGCGAAGGGGATGTTCAGGATGATGAGCGCCGCCTGCTTCATCGAGTTGAACGATGTGAATAGCAGCAGAAAAATTGCCGCGATGGTGATGGGGACGACGAGCGCGAAGCGCTTCATGGCGCGCTGCTGGTTCTCAAACTGGCCTCCCCACGTCATGGTGTACCCGGGCGGCAGCTTCACGTTCGCATCTATGTTTCTCCGCGCTTCTGCGACGAAGCCCCCGATGTCGCGTCCGGTGACATTGCATTCGATGACAATGCGGCGCTGGCCCGTTTCCCGGCTGATCTGTGCCGGACCTTCGCTCACGGAGACCCTGGCGAGTTGTCCGAGGGGGATCAGGGCACCGGAAGGGGAGGGGACAAGCAACTCGCGAATCGCCGTCACGTCCTTCCGTGCCGCGTCGGAAAAGCGGGCGACCAGTCCAAAAACCCGGACGCCCTCATAGACCTTGCTGGCTTCCTTTCCGCCGATGGCCGTTTCGATCATATCATGAACGTCGGAAACGTTGATCCCGTAGCGGGCGATTTTTTCGCGATCAATTTCGATTTGCAGGTAGGCGAGACCGCTGACCTTTTCGACGCCGACATCCGTCGCGCCCGGGATCTTTGCGAGGATGCGCGCGACCGCCTCGGCCTTGTCTTTCAGGATGTCCAGGTCGTCGCCAAAAATTTTGATGCCGAGGGAGGATTTGACGCCGCTGACCAATTCGTCCACCCGCAGGGCGATGGGCTGTGTGAAGCTCGCCGCCAGGCCGGGAATCTCGGCCAGTGCCTCGCGCATCCTTTCCACCAGCGCCTCTTTGTCGTGACCATGCCTCCACTCGCTTTTTGGCTTGAGGGTGACAATCACGTCGCTGATCTCGACGCCCATGGGATCGGAGGCAATATCGGCCCGCCCCGTTTTGGAGACCACATCAATCACCTCCGGAAAACGCTTGAGCGCCGCCTCGGCCGCCGATTGCAGACGCAGGGACTCGGTGAGCGAAATGCTGGGAATGCGAAAGGTCTGCACCGCAATCGAACCCTCATCGAGCGCAGGCAGGAACTCGGTGCCAATTCGGGGAACCAGCGCCAGCGCGCCCGCAAGAGCAAAAAGCGCCGGGAGGATCACCAGCGCGGGACGCTTGATGACCGGCTGGAGCAGCGCAAGGTAGCCATTTTTCAGCCAGCGGATGTGAGCGGGATCCTGCGCATGCGGGCTCTGCTTCAGCAGGAAGGTGCAGAGCATGGGAACCATGGTCAGCGAGAGAATGAGCGAGCCGAGCAGTCCGAAGGAGAGCGTGAACGCAAGCGGGGCAAACATCTTTCCCTCGAAGCCCTGCAGGGTGAAGAGCGGAAGAAACACAAAGATGATGATGAAAATTCCAAAGACAACCGGCCGCCCCACTTCCTTGGCCGCGTAAAGAACGACTTCGGTTTTTCCGTCCACCGGACGCCCCGGCCCGGGTTTTTCGGTGAGATGCCTGTGGATGTTTTCGACCATGACGACAGCGGCATCGGCCATCATGCCGATGCCGATGGCCAGTCCGCCCAAGGACATGAGGTTGGCGCTGAGTCCAAACTTCCACATCATGATGAATGCGAAGAGTGCGGCCAGCGGCAGCACGAGGGCGACAATGACGGCACTGCGAACGTCGGCCAGAAGGACGATGAGGACGAGCAGGACAAAGACCGCCCCTTCCGCGAGCGCCTTGGTGACGGTATGCGTCGCCTTTTGAACAAGGTCGGTGCGGTCGTAAAAGGGCTCGAGCCGAACGCCTGGCGGCAGGGCCTTCTGAATCTCCGGGAGTTTTTTCTTCACCGCCTCCACGACATCGCGACCGCTCGCACCCTTGAGCATGAGCACAATCCCGGCCACCACCTCGCCCCGACCGTTGGCGGTGACAGCGCCCTGACGTGACTCCGCGCCAATTTTGACCTCGGCCACATCGCGTACATAAACAGGCGCGTGGCCCTGGTGGGCGACGATGATATTGGCGATATCCTCCAGTCCCCGGACGAGGCCCAGGCCGCGCACCACGTATTGCTCCGCGCCGTGCTCGATGAAACTCCCGCTGGCATTCGCGTTGTTGCGTTCGAGAGCCTCAAAGACCTGCGCCAGCGTGACCCCGTGGGACGTCAGACTGTCCGGGTTGATGATGACCTGGTACTGTTTGGTCAGCCCTCCGAACGAGTTCACGTCGGTGACGCCGGGCACCGTTCTCAGGAGGGGTCGGACGATATAATCCTGGATGGTGCGAAGCTCGATCGCGTCCATCTGCGGGTCGGAGCTTTCGAGCGTGTATTGAAAAATTTCCCCGAGGCCGGTTGTGATCGGTCCCAGGGAGGCCTCCACTCCGGCTGGAAGGCTCTCGCGCGCACTTTGCAGGCGTTCGGAGACCAACTGCCGCGCGAAGTAGTCGTCCACGCCGTCATGAAAGACAATGGTGATGGCGGAGAGCCCGATTTTGGAGACCGAGCGGATTTCCTCGAGCCCGGGCAGTCCGGCCATTTGGATTTCGATGGGCCGGGTGACGAGCTGCTCGACTTCGGGCGGCGACATGCCTCCTGCCGTCGCCAGAACCTGTACCTGCACGTTGGTGACATCGGGGAAGGCATCAATGGGAATTTTCCAAACGGCCATGAGGCCAAATCCCACCAGCGCGATGAGCGCGAGGATCACGATCAGCCGCTGACGAACGGAAAAATTGAGAATTGCGTTGATCATGCCCTATTCCTCGCCGAGTTCGTCTTTGAGCATTTCGGACTTCAGGATGAAGCCGCCTTCGGTGACCACGCGTTCGTCGGCGTTCAGGCCTTCGGTGACCTGTGTGCGTCCGGCCTCCTTGAGACCAAGAGTCACAGGCCGCTTTTCAAATTTTCCTTCGCCGGTCTCCACAAAGACCACCTGGCTGTCTCCATCCCGTTCGATGGCCGTGACGGGAACCACCACGACACCGTCCAGAATCTGGGTCGTGATCTCCACATCGGCAAACATGCCAGGCCGGAGCCGCCCATCAGCGTTGGGTGTCTCAATACGCGCCTCCAGCGTGCGCGCATCCGTCTCGATCTGGTTGCCAAGGCGTGCAACTCTTCCGTGAAACTCTTCACCGGGGTAGGTGAGGGTTCGGAAGGTGGCCTCTTGTCCGGGCTTCAGTGCGCCGAGGTCGCGTTCCTTGACTTCTGCGATGACCCAGAGATCGCCCGGATCGCTGATGGTGTAGATCGTGGTGGTTTTGTCCACCAACTCGCCAACCACGCTCTGTCTTTCGGTGATGATTCCATCCCTGGGGGCTTTGATTTCGAGCGGCTTGCCAAGAAGCTCGGGTGTTTGCACGAGAGCGAGGACATCCCCGGTTTTCACGGGATCGTTCAAATCCAGGTTGAGCTGGATGAGCCGTCCTTCGAGCGTGCTCGCGACCCGGGCTGTTTTATTGAGATTTTCGCTGACGCGCCCCGCCGCCTTGATCGTTTTCACCATGCGTCCGAGTTCGACGGGAGCGATTTTGATGCCCGCGCGCTCGATGCTTTGCGGCGTCAGGACGACCATATTTTCGTCGTGGGCCTCCTCTTCTGCCGAAGAATTCGCTTCCTCGGAGACCGGTTTTTCACAGCCGGTGGTGGCGAGGGCGGTGAGGAGAGTGAGGATGGAAACGAGGGACTTGTATCGGGACGATTTCATGGTTTGAGGAGGTTCAGGGGTGCGCCGATGGCGGATTCGAGTTCCGCGCGGCTGGTGGCGACGCGACCGAGCGCCTCATAGTAACCGGCGAGGGTGTCAAAATAGGTGCTTTTGGCGTCGAGATAGATCAGGAGCGTGGTTTCGCTGCGCGCGTAACCCTCTTCCGCCTGTTGTACAAAGGTGCGCATTTTATCGAGAAGGCTGGATGGGTAGAGCGCGAGTTGGTTGGTGGCCGCGTCAAGTCCGGCGGCAGCCTTGGCGACTCCTCCCGCGATTTCCAGCCGCAGGCGGCGGATTTCCGCGAGCGTTTGTTCCTGCTGAGCGGTGGCGGTTTGGATGCCGCCCTTCCCCCGGTCCCATATTGGCAATGGGAGACTGATGCTGAGCGAGTAGATTTGCTCATCCTTGTAGTATTCCGCGCTTGGACCGACCGAGACGTCCGGAAGCGCATCCCTCCGGGCGTGGCGAAGCGTCAATCCCGCCTTCTCTGCCTCGATGTCCAGCGCGCACAAAGCGGGGTTTTTTGCGAAAGCCAGAGCGATAAAATCGGCAGTTCGTCCGCGTGTTGCCAGACCCTCGATCGTGCCTTTTGCGTCCAGTGGAACAGCAGGTGACCGACCCATGAGCGTGTTCAGCTCGATGCGAGCCTGTGCGACCTGACCCTCCGCCTCCCGCTGGGCGACCTGCGCTGCAATGAGGTCCGCCTGACTCTTGAGCACCTCGAAGTCACCGGTGTAGCCGCCCTCGGCACGCTTCTTTGCCGATTCGGCAAACGCGGACGCCGAAGCGGTCTGTTCAGTCCGCGCCTGTGCGATGGCCTGCGCCGTCAGCATTTCATAAAATGCCCGCTTCACCCGAATCGCCATCTGCAACCGAAAGCCCTCCAGGGCGGTTTTGCGCAATTTCACATCGCTCTGGGCTATCGCAATCTCGAGCGTCTGCTTCCCGGGAAACTTAAA
>JAJTZA010000043.1 GCA_021463905.1 Terrimicrobiaceae bacterium
AATCTCATAGCCCAGCCCAACGGGCTGGGTCCTGGGATCCAGCGAGAGCTGCGGCCTGAAAGGTCGCGATACAGGAAGCTGAGGATTCGCTCAGCACATCGGTGTCAAGAAGCCATCTCATAAAAAACGCAGGGCTCGCCCAGTGTCCTGATCCCGCGAGACTTGATCGTTTTTAAAGCGGAAAGCACACTGTTGCGGATGAACCGGATTTGGGGGGAGGGTTGGTGGGACAATTGTTTGGAGGGCGTGGGGTTTGCGCCGGACTCCGCTGATCTCTTGCGTCGGGCGCGGGCGCGGATTGCGCCGGAACCGCGCTGGCGGGAGGCCGTTGGCAGATTGCATGATCGTATTTTTCGGGAGGATTCCTCTCCTTCTGATCTCACCGGTCTGCGTGCGCCGATTTTGGAATGGGATGCTGAGGTTGGCCGAATCATTGACGTGATGGCCCTTTTGCTCGAATACCCCGAGGTCCTCCGGAAAAACCGTGCGAGGGGAATTCCTGATGCGGTGACGCATGAAACCTTGCGCGACATGGATCGGTGGATGCAGAACTTCAAAAAGCAGCACGGTCATGCCGGATTCGATCAGGTATTCTGGTTGCGCAATCACTTCTGCGGAAACCTGTTTGCCCTCGGGCGCCTGCAGTTTGAACCCGGGACAGCCTCTTTGCCGTACCATGTTTACCATCACCGGGAAAGCGGGCGGGTCATCGCTCTGGCGGAGGAAGGGATTCCATGCCGGCAGGATGGAGTTCCCTTGCTGGAAGGGGAAGGCTGCTGGCAGACCCGCTATCGGGAGACTTCCGGAGAGATCATCGGTTGCCCCGTTAATCAGGAAACGGGTGTTCTGATCAGGGAAACACTGCATCTTCACAAAGATGAATGGGAACGGAAGCTCCGGAGCGGAGATGCCGTACTCCACGTCCATATTCCCGAAGGGGGACGCCTCGATGACGAAGAGTGCGCCGGGTCGCTCGGGCAGGCGGCGGCGTTTTTTGCACGTCATTTTCCTGAAACCCGATACCATGCCATGATGTGCCAGACTTGGTTGCTCGATCCGCAACTGGTCACGCTCGATGTCGTGCCTCGGGATTCCAACATCGCGAAGTTCGCCGCGCGGTTCCATCGGCTGGCCTGCCCCGGAGCGACGGATGCCCAGTTCTTTGAGCGCATTTTTTCAATGCCGGTAGTGCGCGGCACGGCGTTACCCTGCAACAACACCCTGCGCCGCGCCATCGCGCCCCTGCTGATGCGGGAGCAAATCCTGCGCGTCACCGGAGGCGTTCTCTTCACACACACGAGAGCGACTTCGGAACTCTGACAGTTACTCCTCTGCTTCCTTGGGGATGAGCAGACGGTCGGGTGTAGTGGCCAGCCAGGGCGGTACACCGCTCAGGGTGATGGCCTGTGCGCCCGGCGTGCGCAATTCCCAGACCGCGCCGTCGCGTCCCTTGGGCACGCGCACGAGGCATTCGGCATCGCTTTGCGAGGTCACTTCCTCGATGTGCGTCCCGTCGGCGGCCAGGAACGTGATCGGAACGGTGTCCTGTGTCTTCACCACGAAAGCTTCGGTGCCCTTCGGCACGTAAAAAATCGTGCTGATCATCCCCTCGACCCTGGATTTATCGTTTCTTGGAAAAATCAGGCTGATGCAATTCTTATCCTGAAATTTCTGAAGGATAAACTTGTCCACCTCCCTTCGATCGGAGACGCCGTCGCCATCCGCATCGAGAAACTCCGGGTTCGACATGCAGGTGGTGGCGGCTGATGCGAGGCAAACGCAGAGAAAACAAAGCCCGCAAAAAATACGAAGGAAGAGGCGGTGGGGAGAGGTTGGAATGTTGATGACGAGCACAACACAACTCAAAGCATAATAAGCAACGACAGAAACAATCATAAAACCACAGATTTATTTTTTGTTCTGGAAATGAACATTTTGGGTTGACAGGTCTGGGGAATAAAATTATTTTTCTTCGCAATGTATTTACTTCCCCAATTCCCCGTTTCTCTTGGTGCTGGTCGGTTGGCGGCTTTGCGGAGGCTGGTGGGGTTCAGTCTTGTGGAGGTTACGCTGGCATTGGGGGTAGCGGCGATGGCGGTATTGGCGATCGCGGCCTTGATGCCGCTGGGGTTGACGACCTTGGGAGAGGCGAACGATCAGACCACGGAGGTGCATATTTTAAACAGCGTGAGCGCGAAGCTGGCGGCACTCTCGTTTCAGCAGCTTTCGGGATACACCACCAACACCACGGCAGGCCGGTATGATTTTTGGGGCCAGCCCCTCGAATCCAACGCCTCTACAAACGATGTCTTCTATCAGGCCGACGTGTCCGTCGTTGATCCTGTCTATGCCGGGAGTCCTCCCGGAATCCGTGATTCCCTGCGGGCGGTCAGGGTGGAGATCAAAAAGACGCACAGTCGTGCAACAAACAACCCGAGGATCTACACGATATATGCCGGGAAAGCGAAGCAGTCGTAACCGCTGTTCTGTCCGGGGGTGGGGGTGTGGTGGATCGGCTGAGAGGGAGTCCGCAGGGGGCCGGGCCTTCACGCTGCTGGAGGTATTGGTCTCCACGGCGGTCTTTGCCCTGCTGGTGGGTTTTCTGTTTGTGGCGGTGAATGATTCCACCAGAATTTTTCAACGTGCGAACGACCAGATGGCAACCTTTCAGGAGGCCAGGACGGCGTTTGACATGCTGACCCGTTCGCTGCGCTCTGCCACGCTGAACACCTATTGGGACTATGACAACGTGAATAACCCCCAAAAGTATATCCGGCAATCGGATCTCCACTTCGTGCTGCGCCCGGGCAGTGCTGCGGGTGTCGGAAAAGATGGGGTGTTTTTTCAGTCGGCCAGTTCCTATAATGAGGACAATCGTCCGCTCACCGGATTGCTGAATACCTGCGGGTTTTTTGTGGAATACGGGCCCGACAACCCCCCGGCGGGTGTCCTTGTGCGGGATCGCTACCGGCTCAAGCAAATTCTTTTGCCCGGCTCACAAATGACCGCGTTCAGCTCAACAAACGCCACGGATTTTGGGTGGTTCACCGGTGCCCTCGCGGGTGCGGTGTCGCTCGGTGAGAACATCATCCTGCTGCGGATATGGCCCCGGATGAAAGAACCGCTGAACGCTGCCGATCCGGGGTCGGACAGTCTCAGCGACAGTTACAGCTACAACTCGCGCACGGGTGCCACCGCCTCCCCGCAACCGATCACGGCGAACCAGATGCCTCCCTTATTGGATGTGACGATGGTGGCCATTGAAGAATCCAGCGCCAAGCGGCTTGCGCCGGGCACCCTCGACGGAATTCTGAACGGATTGTTTGAAGTGTCCAAACAGGCCGATTATGAGGCCGACCTGGCTACGCTGGAAACCGGCTTGAAAAATGCCCAGCCGCCGATTGCCTACCGGGTTTTTCGTGCGACGGTGCCCGTGGCCGAATCCAAATGGAGTCCCTGATCATGCGCAACCCACCCTCGACCATCCCGCGCGGCACCAGAGCGGCTTTTTCGCTCGTCGAGCTGCTGGTGGTCATGGTCATTATCAGCCTGCTGCTGGTGTTTGGGACGGCGGGCTTTTCCTCGATTTTCCGCGCTTCGCGGCTGTCTTCCTCCGGTCAACTGGTGCAGAGCGAGATCATGGCGGCGCGCCAGCAGGCGGTCACATTTTCCCGGGAGGTGGAGGTGCGGTTTTTCCAGACCGGGAGCGGCACGAACAGGGTCTGGAATGGGGTGCAGGGATTCTCTGTGGATGGGGCGGGGAACTGGGCGGCGCTGCGCCGGGCGGTCTTGTTGCCTGACGGGGTGGTGATGGACGAAGTCCATTCGACCCTGCTTGCCAGTGCGCCGGTTTCCGGCACAACGAATTTTGGATCCCACGGATCGCAGGCCTACCGCGGCTTCCGCTTTCGACCGGGTGGCAACACCCAGATGGCACTCACCACCAACAACAACCCCCTCATCCTGCGCGGCACCGGAACAGGCAACCCAAGCAGCCTCCCGGCAAATTTCTTCGCCTTCGTTGTGACCCCGATCAATGGAAAAACCCTGACTTTCCAGCCATGAAACAAACCCCGCCCACCCACAGAAATTTGCAAATTCATGCTGCGCCGAAAGGGGCGGCTCTGGTCATCGTGCTGGGCGTTCTGGTTCTGCTGCTGGCCATTGTCGTGGGTTTTCTTTCCCGGGTTGCCGTGGAGCGTTCGTCGGCGGCCTCCTATTCCCATGCGGCGGCGGCGGCCCGTTTGTCCGAGGCCAGCGTGCAGTTGGTTCAGGCCCAAATCGAGTACGCCAGCACACGGGGAAATGGCAGTCTCTGGGTCTCCCAGCCAGGCATGGTCCGCACGTTTGACCTGACCGGGAATCAGACATCCTACAAATTGTACTCCGCCCGGCAAATGGCTGCCACGGATAATGGGACAACACTTCTGAGTGCCGATGCTCCCCCCACCGGATGGGCCAGCTCCCCGGCGGAATGGGTGGATCTCAACGCGCCCGTGGTCTCGGGCACGGACCGCTATTTTCCCATCCTCAACCCCGGCGCCATCGGCCATGTCCCGGGCTTTTCCGTCAATGCCAGTTGGGTGACCCCCACCACCCTGCCCATGCCCGTGCGCTGGCTCTACGTGCTCGCCGGCGGAGAAATCATCGCCCCCTCGTCCAGCAGCGGAAACAGCGTCTCCTTCAATGGCACCAACGCCCCCACCACGGCCAACCCCATCGTCGGACGCATCGCCTTCTGGACCGATGACGAAAGTGCCAAGGTGAATGTCAACACCGCCGGGGCACCCACGTTCTTTGACCTCCCCTGGTATGCCACCGATCAGGAAAAACAATTAGCGGATTCTCAGCCCGCCCGCAGTGAATTCCAGCGCTACCCCGGCCATCCCGCCACCGTGGACTTGGCCGCCGTACTGACGCCCCTCCTGACGGCCAAAGGGCTGACTCAAAGGCAGATTCAGGACGCAACCCTCGATCTGGCACCGCGCCTGGATGCGGGCGGCTCTCTCTATGCCACAAAAAGTGTGACAGCAAAACAAATCATGCCCATTAACATCACCTCCCAACGCTTGTATGCCTCCGAAGACGAGATTTTGTACGATCCTGACCGGGAAGCAAACAGCCATCTCACCAACTCAGATGTGGACTTGCTTAAATTTTTTCTGACTGCCCACAGCCGCGCACCGGAACTCAATCCCTTCAACCTCCCCAAGGTGGCGACCTGGCCGCTCCACTCCACAAATAACGCGACCCACCGCACCTCCTACGAATATTTGATCAATCGCGCCGCTTCGATCAACGACAAGCCGTATTTTTTTCAACGCGCCAACTCCCAGAGCCCCACAGCAGACTGGGTGGACATTCCACGCAACCAGGAACTCTTTGCCTATCTGAACAGCCTGTTCTCCCAACCGCTGCCAGGGTTGGGGCTTTCTCTGGAATCAAAATTCCAAGACGATCAGCCGCAGATTCTTGCGGAAATCCTCGACTACATCCGCAGCACCAACCTCTATGATGACCTCATCCCCGAGGCCAACCGGTTTACCCGAAAAACGTCGAAGACTCTCGGACCAGACAAGGGACATGGTTTTGTGGCACCTCTCCAGGTTAAGCCACCGGACGGAAAGACATATCAGGGATTTGGCAGGTTTTACACGCTTTCTGAACTGGCCTTTCTCTTTATCTGCAACGCAGACGGTTATGACCGAAATAACGACGGCATCAATGATAATATCAACGTGAATAATGGAACCGATACCGATTACGACGTGAACGATCCTGCACCCTATCCTTGGGTTGGTAACGCCAGCGTTTCTCCCGATTATCAAAACTATGAGCGCAGGCGCAGCCGCTACGGGAGGGGCTATGCGGGAGTACGAGATCCGACAAGCGCTCCTGACAATTTCAATGTACCGAACGGCACGATGCTCCCGGCCGATCAGCGGATCGTCCAAATGATGATCCTACCTGAGCTTTTTTCTCCCATGTATGGCTATGGGATTCTGCGCGCGGATATGCGCATCGAAATTTCGGGCTTGGGCTCCATGACACTGAACGGCCAGCCGCTTTTTCCGCACGCTTCGGAAATAGTGGAAGTTACAGCCAGCTACGAGGCTCTTGAAAAATGTTGGCCGCTGGGAGGTGCCGGTGATTTCCGCCAGGCACTGGTTTACACCGTTGCCAAGAACAACCATTCGGTGAAGGGCCTCCCGGCGCGGGGAGGGATTGTGGCCGACGCGGCTGCGACCTCCGTCGAGACCACCTACCCGCTGGTCAGCAATCCGGTGACGATCACGGTTGGCTCTCCGCCGCCGGCCAATGCCACGATGTCCTTTATCACGGGTTGTTTGACAGTGAAGATTTCCTACGGTTCGGGTGCCAACGCAACACTTGTCCAAACCATCCACCTCCCGGCGAAATCCGCAGACATCCCGGTTCCCAACCTCGTCGCCTATCCGGATATAAAGTCAGAGACTGAGACAGCGACATGGTGGGGCTTCCATGCGGATGGTGTGGCTACTGCTAACGGAACCAAGGTACCCGGGCGCCTCGCTTATACGAGTGGCAACGTGGATTCTCCGGGCCGGGCGGGCATGTTGGTGCGTGGAACCAGCTCTTTGCAGAAGCTCGGATTGCCCATCTACACCAATGAGCATAAGTCCGTCATAAACACCGATGTGGTTCGTTCCTTCGTGCCTAAGCATGGGGACTTCCGGCTCGTGGCGACGCAGCCGGAGGTGGCTTCGGACGTCTTTGTCCCGTTGGGAGATTGGAGTTCCGGAAATTTTGCACAAAGCACCCTGCACATGGCCGACTGGACGGCCAGCAGGGTGGCGAGTGCCGTTGACAGCTTGGGTAAATACCGGGCGGCTGTTGTAAACTATGGAGGGAAGAACATAACATCAACAGCCATAGGAGCCACAAACCCGGATTTCCCACTCGAGGCCTCCACGGATCCGAACAGAAACCCCAACGTGAGCGGTGATTACGACAAAGGTGTGTCTTATGGACTGGATGGCCCGTACATCAACAAGCCCGATGAGGGAAACATTTATGGCAGTCCTGGGGATATACCGTATTTTTTTAATACGAGGCCGGAATATCATGAATTTGACGGCACCCGTTTTTTTTCTCCCAACCGGGTGATTCCCTCGCCAGGCATGTTTGGATCGCTTCCAACACACGTTTTGCGTGGCAGGCCCTGGCGGACGCTGCTCTTTCGCCCGCAACAGAATCATCCGAACTGGAGCGATCCGAAGGATCATCTGCTGATGGAATTTTTCTGGATGCCCGTCGTCGAGCCGTATGCCATCAGCGAGCCCTTCTCCACCGCTGGAAAAATCAACATGAATTACCAGATTATGCCGTTCACCTGGATCACGCGCTCTACAGGATTGCACGCAGCACTCTCCGAGGAACGCGTGACCGCCGTCCCAACGGAGGATGCTCCATACTACAATAGCATAATGAACTTCAATCCGCTCGCGGGCAGCCAATTCCGCCTTCGCATTGACGCGGACAAGACACTGGGGCAGTTCACAGATGTCTTTAATGCAGGCAACGTCTTTCGCTCGGCGAGCGAGATATGCGACCTCTACCTCGTCCCGGCAGGAGAGACCCTTGCCGGGATGGGTGCCTTCTGGACGAACCACGACCTCACCTCCGACAACGTCCGCGAGCGGGTGTACACGACGCTCTATCCCAAGCTGACCGTGCGCTCAAACATCTACACCGTGCATTACAAGGTGCAGGCCTTGCGCAAGCGTCCGGGATCCCCCGCCGCCACCTGGACGGAAGGCGTGGACCAGGTCGTCGGCGAAAGCCGCGGCTACACAACCATCGAGCGCTTCCTCGACCCCAATAATACCTCAATCCCCGACTACGCCTCCTCCGCAGCACCCTACAACGAGACGTCGGCGAGCGAATTTTACCACTGGCGAACCATCCGCAACGTCCCCTTCGCGCCGTAAGCTGCTATTGGGACGGATGGGACGGATGGGACGGATGGGACG
>JAJTZA010000044.1 GCA_021463905.1 Terrimicrobiaceae bacterium
GCGATGCAAACGGATTCCTTCCGGCGGCGCATGAATCTGATGGATTTGAAGAGGACGGTGCTGGT
This sequence comes from Terrimicrobiaceae bacterium, assembly GCA_021463905.1. GTDB lineage: Bacteria > Verrucomicrobiota > Verrucomicrobiia > Chthoniobacterales > Terrimicrobiaceae > JAJTZA01. The sequence continues at coordinate 66 of JAJTZA010000044.1, forward strand.
GGTGGGCGACCGCCGCAACATCCAGCGCATGGCCATCGAGGCGGGAGTGCGCGCCCTGGTGATCAGCGGTGGGATGGGGATTGACGAAGAGACCCGGGACTTGGCGACCCGCTGCGGGACAGTGGTTCTGGGTTCCGTCCACGACACGGCCACCACCGTTTTTCTGGCGAGGAGTGCGGTGAGTGTGGGCGAGCTACTCTTCGAGGATTTTCTTTCCCTGCCGCCGGACCTGCCCCTGGCGGAGGCGCGGAGCACGGTGGCGCTGTCACCACAATTCGCATTTCCCGTGGTGGGTGAGTGCCGTCGCCTGGTTGGGATTCTCTCAAAAAGCGATTTTCTCAAACCGGTTCCGCGCCAGCTGATTCTGGTGGATCACAACGAGCTTTCACAGGCCGTGAGCGGAGCCGCAGATGTCCCCATCGTGGAAATCCTCGACCATCACAGAATTGGCGCGGCCTCCACACGGGAGCCGATCCTCTTCCTCAACCGCCCCCTGGGATCAACGTGCTCGATTGTCGCCGACTGCTTCGAGCGCGAGGACATTCCCATCCCTCCCTCCGTGGCCGGACTGCTCATGTGCGGCTTGATCTCGGATACCCTGAACCTGACTTCACCGACCACGACACCGTTCGATCGCGCCCTCATGCCGCGCCTGGAAGCGGCGGCTGGCGTCCGGGCCGCTGATCTCGCCTCAGAGATTTTTGCGGTCGGTTCACCGCTGCTGACCCTCAGCGCCGAGCAGGCCATCACGGCGGACAACAAAGATTACGAGGAAGGCGGCAAAAAATTCAGCGTCGCCCAGATCGAAGAGCTGAGCTTTTCGCATTTTGAGGAAAAGCGTGTCGGGCTTTTGGAAGCCCTGCAGTCGCGCCGCGTGGCGAGAGACCTCGAATTTGCGGCCCTGCTGGTGACGGACATCAACACGCAGAACTCGCTTCTTTTGCTGGCCGGCTCGCCCCATTTTCTTCGGCTGGTGGATTTTCCTGAAGCCGGGGAGAGGATTTGGCGGCTGGATGGAATCGTCTCGCGCAAAAAGCAGTTGCTCCCCTATCTTTCCCGGTTGCTCCTGCGCATGAGTTCGCCGTAAGAGTCGGCCACCGAAACCGGCCGCGCTCATCACGCCGACTTCCACCAATGAGAAGATGCCTGCCTACTACGTCCACCACCTTGACCCGTTTTTGATCCGCTTCACGGAAAGCTGGGGGATTCGCTGGTACGGCCTTGCCTATCTGGTGGCTTTTCTCGTCGGGTATTGGCTGGGGCGGCACCTCTCGAAACGCGGCCTGTGCGACCTCGCGCCGGGTCAGGTGGGAGATTTTGTTTTTGGTGGCGCGTTCTTTGGCGTCATCCTGGGCGGACGGATCGGCTACATGATCTTTTACAATTTTTCCGGATTTTTAGCGGACCCGCTCGTTTTTTTCCGCATCCAGGAAGGCGGAATGTCGGCGCATGGCGGAATCCTCGGCCTGGCCCTGTATTCCCTGTGGTTCGCGCGAAGGCACCGGCTCTCATGGCTCAACCTGGGCGACAGCCTCGTCGTCGTCGCACCCATCGGGCTTTTTCTCGGACGACTCGCCAATTTTATCAATGGCGAACTCTATGGACGCGTGACGTCGGTTCCTTGGGCCGTGCAATTCCCCAAGGAACTCTACGAGGTGCCCCGCGACATGACCTCGCGCGCGCTCGCAGAAGCGGCCACCATCAATCCCGCGTGGAATAACATCGAAGCCGTTGTCGCCGCCTCCATCAGCTCACCCGAACTCCGGAATCGTTTGGCAGGAATCCTCAACCCCCGCCACCCCTCGCAAATCTACGAAGCTGCGCTCGAAGGCGGGCTGCTCTTCGCAACCCTCTGGATATTAAGAACCAGGTTCCGCCTGCGCGATGGCGCGCTCACCGCTGTGTTTTTTATCGGCTACGCTCTCCTCCGCAGCTTCGGTGAGTTTTTTCGCGAGCCTGATGCGCCCCTGACCGGCGCGCTGACCCGCGGGCAAGTCCTGTCGGTCGGCCTCATCCTTCTGGGCGTCGGCTTTTGGGTGGCCTCACGCAAAACCAAGCTGACCGACCCACGGCACGGATAAATTCTCTCTTGTCTTACGCGGATTTCGCCACTAGATTTTCCACCGCTTGGTGATTGGCTGGGTAGCTCAGTTGGCAGAGCAGTGGACTGAAAATCCTCGTGTCGGCGGTTCGATTCCGCCCCCAGC
>JAJTZA010000045.1 GCA_021463905.1 Terrimicrobiaceae bacterium
AGGTGATTTGATCATGGCAACGCTTCACATGGCTAAATCCCCGGATGATTTGGTCATGCCAACGCTTCACATGGCTAAATCCCCGGATGATTTGGTCATGGCAACGCTTCACATGGCTAAATCCTCGGATGATTTGATCAAGGCAGCGCCTCACATGGCTAAATCCCCGGATGATTTGATCAAGGCAACGCCTCACATGCCAAAATCCCCGGACGATTTGATCAAGGCAACGCCTCATTTGCCAAAATCCCCGGATGATTTGATCATGGCCCGCCCCACCCGCCAAAACCCGCAGATGATTTGATCACGGCAACGCTTCACATGCCAAAATCCCCGGATGATTTGGTCATGGCAACGCTTCACATGGCTAAATCCCCGAAGGGGATATCTCCTACAGCCCAGGGTTGCGCGGAACGCGCTACCCTGGGAACCCGCATCCTCCCCAGGGGCCAACCCTGAAAGGGTTGTCTCAAAACTTTCACGTCGCAAACGTCTCAGTATGAATGTTTTAGGTCTTAAGTAAGCGCCATTCCCCTGAAAGGGTTGTCTCCCGATCAGCCTGCGAAGCGGGTGGTGGCGCGTTGTTTTTTATGGGCGATTTTTTGGAGGAGGGATGAGGCGGATTCGAGGGGGGTGTCGAAGACGAGTTCGAGCCATTCCTCGAGGGCTTCGCCGTGGTGGCGTTGTTTGAGGTGGGTGTGGGTGGAGGTGCGCAGGGCGGAGAGGTTTTGGCGGGCGGCTTCGAGGGCGGCGGTGCGGGGTTCCCAACCGGCGGCGGGCATGCGGTCGCCGCAGAGAAAGCGTTCGCTGTTGTAGGTGGCGAGGTCGAGTTGGCGTCGCGCTGACTGGATGCGCAGCATGGTGAGAAGAAGGCCGCGCATGACCGGATCGGGGAGGGCGGCGGGCGGGACGCCCGGGCTTCCGTCTTTTTGGGGGCTTGGTAATTTTTGGGGGTGCTTCCGATCAGTCAGAGGGGTGTCCGTTGTCGTGCCGTCGGCGGGAGAGGATTCGAGTTCGCGGATCAGGTCGGGTTCGATCCACCAGCTTTCGCGGCAGCGTCCGAGCCGCAGGAAAAGATTGCGGAGTCCGCTTGCGGCTTGTGTTTCCTGTTCCGCATCTCCGAAATCCCCGTGCAGGGCGTAGCGGAACATGGGCATCTGCAAGTCGGGGAGGATGCCCGGGGGCGAGCAGGTTTGCGAGCGCGCCCAGGCGGTGACGATGAGGCCCTCGAGCTGCCAGTCCCGGGCGGCCTCGCGCCAGCGATCCAGATTTTCCATGCGGCGATGGTAGAGAGGGATGAGCGGGCCGTCCTCGCTGGGCGAGGCCGCTCCGGCACCCCACACGCGGAACCCCAATCCCTTCCAGAGCGCTGCCGGACAGAGCGACTGGAAGCTGGATGCGCTGACCCGGTACGGCTCAAGCATACCCTGAATTTCAGATGGCCAGTCCTCGATCCACTCCGAATCCGATTTCAGGCGCGGCCCGCCCGCTTCCGGGTGATCGAGCCAGTGGCGGCTCACCCGCCATCCGGCAAACCGGATTTTGGTCTCGGGCCGCGCCGTGGCTGCATAGTCCCAGCAGGCCAGAATGACCCGCTCCCGCAGGGCGCGGATTCTTGGGAGGGTTTCCGGTCTCAGATGATCCTCGAGCATGTCGCTCCAGATGATCGGCGTCTTCCCGCGCGCCTCGCAAAAATCGAGGAGACAATCAAGGTGGTCGAGAAACATTCCGAGCGGGTCGCGCCCCGCTTGCCGCGCGAACGCGGCCAACGGACGCGCCTCATCCATGCCCAAGTGGACGTGACGCGAATCGGGATGCGCGTCCATCATTTCTCCAAGCAGTCCCAATATCCATGCCCGGGCCTCGGGTGAGGTCAGATCGAGAGTGGTGGGATCGTCAGGGCGCAGACGGAAGGCCGCCTGCTTCTCCCACCGCAGCGCATACTCGAGGTGGCCGAGGGTTTGTTGCAGGGGAATGACCTCCATGCCGTTCGAGTGGGCCCGCTCCAGAAACTCCCGGTGAAAGTCCGCGCTCCAAATCTCCGCCGTCTGATCGGAGAACATCCCCGACCG
>JAJTZA010000046.1 GCA_021463905.1 Terrimicrobiaceae bacterium
TGAATTGCAAGACGGACGCCGTGCGGCCATCCGCCCCTCGGGAACGGAGCCAAAAATCAAATTTTATTTCTTTGGACGGGCCCTGCCGCCTGTCGGCCTGCGCTTCGATTCCGAGCAGCTCGAAGCCGTAAAACCGCGGGTGATCGCCTCTCTCGAACGTCTTTGGGAAACCCTCCGAACAGATGCAGCCCGACGCGCCTGATTTTCACATGCCCAGAAACCTGCTCCGATGTCATTCGCTCGCTGCGTTGGCCGCGCTGGCGCTGGCTGCCTGTTCCCCCAAGGGCGACCCTCAGCAAACCCCACCGCAAGGGGGCGAGCCGACAGCTGCTCCCCAGAAATCTTCGAGTATCGAGAATCTGTCCGGTGTGTGGGCCACACGCGATGATCAGGGGCAGCCCTTTGACGTGATCCTTTTCCCCAATGGCCAGGCCATTTCGACGTGGACGAAAGGCCCGTCTGGTGCACGGGGTGAGCGCGGGTTTTGGCGCGAGATCGAGGGAGTGGCTTATGTGTTTTTTGATGATGGCTGGACGGATCGCATCCGGCAGGTGGGAGGCGTTACCACCCATGAAGGTTTCGCGCCCGATTCCTCTCTTTCCGAAGCGCCCGCAAACTCCGCGCCGACCGAACGGGTGGAAGGAGGTGCTGCGGTCTTTGTCGGCATTTGGCGACTCAACCGCGAACCGGATGGCTCCTACCTTTATCTGACCCTGCAATCCCAGGGCGCAGCCTTCAGTACCATCAACGGCCTCACCGAGGGACGCTGGGAGGTCGTGGACGACACCGCGCGCGTCTCCTGGCCGGATGGCTGGGTGGATTCCATCGAGCGCTCCTCCGGCGCCTGGCAAAAGCGCTCCTGGGTGGGTGCCACAGCGGCTGGCACTCCGGCAGACCTCTCCGAAGCCAAGCGGGTCGGCGAAACCGCCTTTGAAGTCACCCCTTAGCCTGCGGACTGTTCTGTGGAACGGGCGCATCAGGCGGGCGTTCCAGCAGCCTTCTCCATGATTCGTGCCGCCAGATGCCAGACATCCTGCGGGAGAACGTCTTCAGCAGCGGGCGCGGCGGCGAGATGCCTGGCCGATTTCACCCCCAAAATGGCGCAGGTGACGGCAGGGTGGGTGAGCGTCCAGCGCAGCGCAAATTGCGCAATCGTCAGCCCCGCCTCTTCTGCCAGCGGACGGAGCTGATCAATTCCTTTCAAAAGACCCTCAAACCGCTTCCCTTGAAAGAGAGGGTTCTTGGCGCGTGAGTCCGAAAATTCCTGTCCGGGGTGGCAATGCCCGCCCAGGAGTCCCCGTTCGAGTGGCGAGTAAACAAGGGTGCCGATCTGGTGCTCGAGGCAATACGGAAAAATGGAGGCTTCGGCCTCGCGATCCAGGAGATTGTATTTCGGCTGCAAAGTGGCCAAGGGGAAGTGGGCACGGCCCAGGGCCATCTGCCCGGCGTTCCAATTGCTGACCCCAAACCAGCGCACCTTGCCGTCCTGGCGCAGTTTCTCGAAGGCGGCACCGACTTCCTCTGGACGAATGAGCGGATCCCAGGCGTGGATTTGGTAGAGGTCAATGTGATCCGTTTTCAGGCGTCGGAGAGAGGCCTCGCACGCACGGAGCAGGTAATCGGCACGCGTGTCGGGGTAGTAGCGGTCACCTCCATCCTCAACATGCCAATAGAATTTGGTGGCAACGATCACATCATCGCGCACGCCTGCCTCGCGTAGAACGTCTCCGAGCTGTTCCTCCGCGAAACCATCCCCGTAGGCGTCCGCCGTATCAAAAAAATTGATCCCGTTCCCCAAGGCCGCCAGGACCGCCTCGCGCCACTCACCCATCGGAATCTCACCCCAAAAACGCGGAGAAAGCTGCCATGTCCCAAAACAAATACGCGAAACCTTCAAATCCGTCGCACCCAACCGCACCATTTTCATGCAAACACCGTAACGAAAGCTGCCGGAAACCGCAACACCCCGCAGGAACAGATTTCCCGTCCGATGATGGCCCGGTGGAGGTCGTGCCTGAAACCCCCAGAACTTCCTTGAGAGTTTGGAGCGAATCAGACACAGTGCGCCTTAACTTTTTTTATGAAAAAATCCGGATGTGCGATTTTGTTTTTGTTTGTGGTCATGTGCGCCAGCCTGTTCGGGAACCTGCTTCTCCTGACAGCCCTGGGAGGCAGGGAAGCATCCTCCGGGACGGCTTCCAGGCTCTTTCGCGAGAAAAACTTTGAGGAAACGGTGTTGGTGGAAGGAGCCTCCTCACAAAATCGGGTGGCGGTGATTCCGTTGGAGGGGGTCATTGCCACCGGTCAGCCGGGCAGTCTCGGCAGCAACATGATTACGGATTTCAAGCGGGCTTTGCAGCAGGCACTCGACGACGAGACGATCAAGGCCGCCATCGTGCTGACCGACAGCCCCGGCGGTGAAATCACCGCTTCCGATGTGCTCTATCATGCCATCAAGCAGTTCTCCCAACGCAAACCCATCATTATGTATTTTAATAGCCTCGGTGCCTCGGGCGCCTACTACGCGGGCTGCGGGGCGAGCTGGATCATGTGCAATGACACCACCCTGACCGGCTCAATCGGCGTCATTATTTCCACGCTGAATTATCGGGAGCTTTTGGGGAAAGTCGGCCTGGATGCGGTGGTTTTCCGCAGCGGGAAATTCAAAGACATGTTGAGCGGTGCGCGAGAGATGACTGAAGAGGAGCGGCAGTATGTGCAGGGGTTGGTCATGCAGAGCTACGGTCGGTTTGTGGGGATCGTGGCGGTCGCGCGGAAGCTGGACGAGCAGAAGCTCCGGGAGGGGGTTGCCGATGGGCGCATTTTGAGCGGTGTGGATGCGAAGGAGGCCGGGTTGGTGGACGAGCTTGGGTATGTGGAGAATGCCTACGCCAAGGCCGCCGAGATGGCCAACGTGCAAAACCCGCAGGTCGTCCAGTACCGACGCGGTCTGAGTTTTGCGGATTTTCTGTCATTTTTCGGAGAGGCGCATGCGCCGAAAATCGAGATCAACATGCTGGCGGAATCAGCCAAACTGTTACCGGGTCGCGTCTATTTGCTGCCCGCGATTTTTGCGCCCTGAATGACGGCTGAGGGTCTGATTGCCGGAGTCCTGGGGATCCCTGCGCTGTGGGGTGCGCTCTATTACGTGAAGCTGTGGAGGACGCTCCCGCCGGTCGCTTCTCCAAGCAGGCTGGGGCGGTCCGATGCGATGGTTGCCGGGGTTCTCGCGTTCTGGTTTCTCTCGCTGATTATTGAGGGCTCGGGCGAAGTCCAGCAGGTGAGTGAAGGAGCCATTCTGTCGAGCATGGTTATTTATGGCGGGATCGTGGTATTGCTGGGCATTTTTCTGGTCTTGCGCGGCATCTCGCCAATCGCGGAATTTGGCCTGGGCAATCCCATGGGTCGGGAGGCGCGGTTTCTGGTCGTTTGTTTTTTGGCGTTGGTTCCCGCGATCACACTCACGCAGTGGGGAGCGGCTCAGGTCTTTCCTCAGCGCGAGGCTTCCCAGCCGATCATGGAGTTTTGGATGCAGAATCCGGACTGGCAGCAGCGCGGGTTGGTGGCTCTGATGGCGATCATCGTGGCACCGGTGGCGGAGGAGACCATCTTTCGCGGGTACTTGTTTGGAGTGGCACGGCAGTTTGTTGGCAGAGCCTGGGCGATGGTCGCGTGTGCGCTGCTGTTCGCCGGTATTCACGGGCACCTGCCCTCGTTTCCCGGCCTGTTCCTTCTGGCCATCATGCTCACGCTCATTTACGAGCGAACCCGCTCGCTCTGGGCACCCATCCTCACCCATGCCGCATTCAATGGCCTGTCTCTGTCCATCAGCCTGCTATGGCCCCGCCTGACGGTGTGACGCTCGCCGACCTTGGCGAGGACGCCTTTCTGCGCCGCCTGCTGCGGCAGGGAGCGGCGCAAGGAAAGCGCGGGTTTGTCGGCCCGGGGGATGATTGTGCGGTGATCCCTTACGGCCAGCAGGTTCTGCTTCTGAAGACGGATGCCGTGGTCGAGGGCGTGCATTTTGATAAATCCCTTCCTCCAACTGCGGTGGGCCGGAAGGCGCTGAATCGCGCCATCAGCGACATGGCGGCCATGGGAGGCAGGCCGGAGAATGCGCTGGTGACGGTCTTTTCTCCGTCGGACACCTCCGCCTCGTATTGGGAAGCTGTTTATCGCGGGATTTTTCGTGCGGCCAGGGCGGCGGGGGTCTCGCTGGTCGGAGGGGAGCTTTCTTCCGCGCCGGTGTGCGCTCTTTCCGTGGCACTCACCGGTTCGGCCCGCCGGGGAGAAATTGCGCTCCGCTCCGGGGGCCGTCCTGGACATGTTCTCTACGTGACCGGGCGGCTGGGCGGCTCGATCCGGCGCAAGCACTGGGCCTTCACACCTCGTCTCGCCGAGGGTCAATGGCTGGCGCAAAACCATCTTGTTTCCGCCATGATGGACCTCAGTGACGGTCTGGCTGCGGATCTTCCGCGGCTGGCCCGTTCGAGCGGGTGCGGGTTTTCTCTAAACCATGTGCCCTGCTCACGAGGGATCAGCCTCCGGGAAGCGCTCTGCGATGGCGAGGACTACGAGCTGCTTTTTTCCGTTCCGCCACGCCTGGCTGCGCGCTTGGAAACCGGCTGGCACAAAAAATTTCCGAGGCTGCTCCTGACGCGCATTGGAACGCTGCATTCCCACCGCAAGGGACGGGAAATGCCGGTGAGCGGGTTTGATCATTTTCTGAAGCAGGAACAGGAGCAGGAAGGCGCACAGGCCGTGGAATGATGGCCGGGGCCGACGACTGTCCTGCTCAGTATCGGAATTTGGGAGGCGGGGCCGGTGTGCCGGTGGGGAGGGAATCAGCGGGTGCGATATTTTCCGCGCCAATATCGAGATTAAGCTCGGGAGGCGGAGCCGTTTCTGGAAGAGGGGTATCATTGACCTGTTCGCCGTGGTAGCGCGGACTTGAGGGACGCTGGCGGCCACCGGAGGACTCGGAGGCTGTATCTCGGGGTTCCGGAGGCTTGGGAGGTCGCGGTGGTGCCGGCACGAGATCCTCGTTGGCCACGTATCCCGACCGCTCATCCTCCATCATCACATAGCTGTATCCCATTTCGCGGCGCAAAAGTTTGACCCGGTCGCCCACACGCAGGGATGCACTCGGCCCACGTCCCTGCATCGGGCCCAGCCGATACATCGGTGCGTAATCCCGGATCACCGAGTATTCCGGCGCCACCTCAGGAGCATAGGTCTGGGTGGCGCATCCGATTGCGAAAAAGCAGGCCACCATTCCCAGCAATGAGATCCTCATATTGGGGAAAGTTTAGCAAATTCCCGTCCGTCGCGCAACGCGAGTTCCTCGTCGTAAACCTGTGCCACCTGTGCGGCGCAGGCTGTTGCCGAAAAATCCCGCTGGCAGCGGGCGCGGGCGCGGACGCCCTGCTGTGTGGCGGCGGCAGGATCGTGGAGAAGTCTTTCGATTGCGGCGACAAAGGCCTCTGTGTCTGTGGGCGGGCAAAGCAGATCCTTGCAACTGTCCTCGAGTGCTGCAGCGACATCAGGCAGCGCCGAAGCGACACAGGGCAGGCCGGTCGCCATGGCCTCGAGGAGAACCATCGGCAACCCCTCGTAGAGCGAGGGAAGGAGAAGGGCATCAAGCGCCGAAAAAAACTCTTCGCGGTGATCCACACGCCCAACGAGCTGGACGGCATGACCGACGCGCTCAGCCTCGAGGACGCTCCGGATTTCTGCTTCGCAGGGCCCCTCGCCGGCGAGCAGGAAGCGGACGCCCGGCAGCCGAGCCGCGATACGCGGAATGATCGCAAAGTTTTTTTCGGGTGCCAATCGTCCGATGGCTCCGATGACGAAATCCTCCGGCGCAACGCCCAGCCTGGCGCGGGCACGTTGGCGGACGGACGGGTCGGGAGGACGGAACTTTTCGGTATCCACGCCGTTGGGGACGAGGCGGATGCGGTCGGCAGGCACCGCTTCCCAGCGAATCAAAAACTCGCGGACGGAGGGGGACACCGCCAGCACGCGGTGTGATCCCAAATGTCCCAGGGCATCCGGCAGCAGGCTGGAGAATCCGCGAAA
>JAJTZA010000047.1 GCA_021463905.1 Terrimicrobiaceae bacterium
GGTGGGATGAGGCGATCGCTCAGAGCTTGATGCGGAGGCACCCCATCCGTCCCATCCGTCCTGTCCGTCCCATCCGTCAGCGCCGCCAACGGAAGGCATGTTCGCGCTGGACAGGGACATGCACGGGAGGCTGTACGCGGTAGGATGACGGGCGGGAGTTTCTTCCGAAGTCATCGCAGGTGGACCATGTAGACCAGGAGGAGCGGCGCGTCATGACGGGCGCGCTCTGAAAAACAATCATGGGACGGGTGACAAACATGGGCTGGCAAACCGGCTGGGGACGGAAGAAGGCCGGTGCGCACTGGCGACCGCCGCCATTGACGACAACAAACGTGAACTGCGGCCCCGCGTGTGCCATGACGGAAAAGCAGAGCAGTGCGCCGATACCCAGAAGCAGGAGTTTGATTTTCATGGTTGTTTGTGGACTAATAGAAGGAACGATGAGGGGTTCCAATTATTCAATGAGAATTTTGCGGGCGGTTTTCGCGTTGGTGGCGTTGGTTCTGGCAGGGTGTGCATCGGTCAGTTCGACGTCGCAGTTTTATTTGCCCTACACGGAGACTGTTTATCCGCCGAAGCCGAAGGACGCGCGGATACCGATTTTGGGAAAGGCACCCGCGCGCGCTCACAAGGTGATCGGGCGGCTCTCGTTTTCGACCTCGGAGGGGTGGGGGTTTTTGCGCAAGAGCATGGAATACAATGCGCGGCAGCAGGGGGCGGATGCCGTCATTCTCCGTTCGGCGCAATCCCGGAACCGAACGACCATGGTTCAGGTGCCTGCGCAATTTGATTGGATTCCTGTTTCCGGCCCGGCCTATCGCGACAGGAAAGGACGGGTTTGCTACGGAACCACCTACGTGCCCATCTACCGGCCCGGCTACACGTATCCGAGCACATGGACGATCACCTCCCTTGTCGCGGATATGATTGTTTTCAAAAAATGAACCCGATTTTGCGCGAGGTTCTTGTTCCGCCCGAGGGGGCCCGCCGGGTGCTGTTGCACAGTTGCTGTGCGCCCTGCTCGGGCGAGGTCATCGAGGCGATGGTCGCCTCGGGGCTCGAGATCGAGCTTTTTTTCTACAATCCCAACATTCATCCGCGCAGGGAGTACGAGCTGCGTAAAAGCGAGAATGTGCGTTTTGCGGAGAAGGTGGGGATTCCTTTTGTGGATGCGGATTACGATGCGGACCGGTGGTTTGAGCGGGTCAAGGGTCTCGAGTGGGAGCCGGAACGCGGTATCCGCTGCACACAGTGCTTTGACATGCGCTTCGAGCGGACCGCGTTGTATGCGCATGAACATGGCCACTCCGTGATGACCAGTTGCCTGGGCATCTCCCGCTGGAAAAACATCGAGCAGATCAACGCGAGCGGGGTGCGCGCCGCCGCCCGCCACCCCGGGCTGTCCTACTGGACATTCAACTGGCGAAAAAAAGGTGGATCGCAGCGGATGCTCGAAATCTCCAAACGCGAGCGGTTTTACCAGCAGGAGTATTGCGGGTGCGTGTATTCGCTCCGGGACACCAATCGTTGGAGGGAAGCCCACGGGCGGCCCAAGGTGGTCATTGGTGAAAAATACTACTCGCCCCGGGAGGAGACGGTTTGAATCGGAGGCGACTATTCCTGCTGGTGGCGGTGCTGTTTGGGGTGGCGGCGGCTGTGGGTGCCTTTGCGCTGGACGAGCCGGTGCGGGAGGCTTTGAAGGCGGCGCATGGCAAGGGCTGGAAGAAATCCCCGGAGGCCAAGTTTTACGGGGTGGTGCGAAAGTGGGGGGATTGGCCGTGGCTGATGCTCGGCGGCGGGGGGGCGCTGGCGGTGGCTCTTGCGCGGCGCGACAGGCGCTGGACACGCATCCTCGTGGCTGCATTGCTGGCCTCCACGATCGCGGGAATCGCAGCCAACGCATCGCGGCTGACGACAGGACGAACGCGCCCGCGCGCCAGCCCGGAAGTCGCCCAAGGGTTCTACGGCCCCTGGCACGATGGCAAGCTCCTCATTGGCCAGCCCAAATACAATTCCTTTCCCAGCGGCCATACGGCGACCGCATTCGGGTTTGCCTGGCCGATTGTTTTGGGGAGTCCGTTGTGGGGCATGGTCGCGCTGGCGGGTGCCGCTCTCGTGGCGTGGTCCAGCGTCGCTCTGGGCGCGCATCACCCCTCCGATGTTATTGTGTCGGTGATTCTCTCGTTCCTGGTGGGAGGGGTGGTCTTTCGCTGGGTCTTTTTGCGTGGGGATGCGGTGTGGGAGTTGTTTCGTCAGCGTTGGCGACGGAAGCCATGATGAAGAGTTGCGCGAAAATCATGGATATTTTTTCCGTGTTGCCCGAGTCGCGGCGAGTTTTGTGGGCCGTTGTCGCTCTGGTGATTCTTTTGTGTGCTGTGGCCAACCTTCCGTGGCATCTTGACAACTACGACCAGGCGAAGCAGGCCTATGTTTCGTATGAGATTGCCACCGGCGGAGACCCCTGGTTTCAGCACACCCCCCGCGGTGGCGTGGCCACCAAGCCGCCACTGGCGGGCTGGATTTCCCTGGGCCTTTATCGCGCGATCGGAAACTGGGATGTCGCGTGGCGGCTCCCCGGGTTTTTGAGTGCGTTGGTCTTGCTGGCGCTGCTCATGCGGGAAGGGCATCGCCTGCTGCCCGGCGCGGGGCCGGTTTTGGCGGCGGGCGCGTTCGGTCTCAATCTGCTCACGCCGCGTCTGGCCACGCTGGTTCGCACCGACATGATGCTCACGCTGTGGATCACCCTCTGCGGCCTCCTGATCCTTCGCGTGGTTCGGAGGGGCGACGGCTGGATGCGCGGCGAGCGCATTGCCTTCATGGGGGTCATGGCCGCAGCACTTTTTACCAAAGGGCCAATCCTCTACGCATTCCTGCTGCCGGGGATGCTCGCCTTCGCGTTTCTGGCTCCCCGGGGAAGGCGCCATTTGGTGTGGAGTGGCTGGTGGACATGGGTGCTCCCGCTGGCACTTTTTCTCGCATGGGGCATTGTCGGCCTGATGACCCGGCAGAGCTTTTACGATGAGGTGGTCGTCCGTGAGTTTTTGAGCCGTTTCAATCAGGACCTGCGCGGCTCCGAGCGACGGCAGCCGATCTGGTTCTACTTCCCTCACTTGCTTCACAAATTTTTGCCGTGGAGCCTCCTCCTGATCGGCCTGCCTGTGTTCTACCCGAAGGCCCGGGAGGCAATCCGCGAGAATCCCGCCCTGCTCTGGCTCGCTTGCTGGGGACTGGGCGGATTGATCCTCATGACCTTCATCCCCTCCAAGCGCGTGGATCGGATTTTTCCCATCATTCCGCCCCTGTCACTGCTCCTGATTGGCATGGTGGCGGCCTGCTGGAGCAATCGCAAAATCCTCGATGTCCTCGCTGCCCTCGCTGCCCTCGTTGCCCCCCTGCTGCGCAAGCCGTGGGAGCCCGCGGAAAGATACAACTACAACAACCCGCCGAAAATCCGCGGGATCCTCGGTGTCGCCCTGCTGGCCGCCGCGCTCTTCTCCGGAGGATATTTTTTTGGTGTGGTCGCGCTGGGTTTCCATGATGGCAACGACCGCCTGGCGAGGTTTGGACGCGGGGCTGCCCGGATGGCCCAACAGTCTGGAAAACACAGCCTCGGTCTCGTCTCCAGCAGCGACGAGGGTCTGCTCCTTTATTTTGGCGCACCGAAGCCGCTGCACACTGCTGAGGCCATGAACCTCTGGAATGACCATGAGATTGATGCGCTTCTCATTCCCGATCGCAAATTTCGGGAGCTGCCGGAAAGCCAGACGACTCAGTTTCCACGCCCGGCACTCATCTCCGAGGAGACTCAGAATAAAAACCGCCACCTGCTGTTTTTGCGGCCCTGACACCACAGCGCGGGAGGGACTGAAACCGCACCTATTTTTTTGCGGGGTGAGACTTCGTCGCAGCGGAGGAGAGGGCTTCCTCAAATGCCGAGAGACAGGCCGCCGGGCCGCGGGGGTCGCGCAGGAGTGTTGTGCCCACGAGACCGGCATGAAAAACCTCTGATGTCCGCGCGATGGTTTCCGGGCTGAGGCCGCTTTCCGCGATTTTCACAGTGCTGGGCGGCAATTTGTCCACCAGCGCAAAGGCTCCAAAGTCGAGGCTGAAATCTTTCCCGGAAGAAGCACCCGCAGTGACAAACCCGCTCCGGCTGCGAAACTTGCGGCTGTTGATTCCAATCATGCGGGCGTCGCGCGGAAGGCGGGCGATTTCTTCCTCCTCGTGAACCTCGAAGAGTGCTTCCATCCCCAGCTCGCGTGCAAGGTCGTAAAATCCGCGCAACCGGGGCGCATCCAGGACATTGGCCATCAGAAGCACCGCATCCGCACCAAAGGCTCTCGCCTCGCGAATCTGGTATTCCTCCAGAAGGAAGTCCTTTCGAAGAATGGGTTTGTGAGAGGCCGACCGAACCGCCTCCAGCCGATGAATATCCATGCCAAAATGCGTGGCATTGGTCAGCACCGAGACCGCATGAACGATCCCACTTTCAAGATAGGCGCCAAGGCTGGCTGTCACATTTTCCGGACGCATCGCACCGACGCTGGGTGAGCGCTCCTTGATTTCTGCGATGAGGGCAAAGCTCTCCCCGAGCGCTGCTGCAAAGGGGCGCGGAGGCGGCGCATCCGCAAGACGGGAACGAATTTCCACGGGCGGACGCGCGGATTTCGCCGCCGCAAGCTCTGCGGCCACATCCTCCAGAATATCATCCAGGATTGTTTTCATCGAGCCCGTCCTTGTGGGTGCCGCCGGTTCGCGTGAATCAGGCCGCCAGCGGAACCTCCGGGATCTCGGCGCAGGCATTGATCCATTGACGCAGCGATGCGCGAAGATGAGCGGCGGAATCAGCAAGACGCTTCCGGATTTCGCGACGCTCCTGACGGGAAATACTGCGCCGCTGCCCGACCATCGCACGGTGAACGACAACGCTCTCCTCCCAACGGGCCAGCGCGGCCTGCATCTGCGTCCGGGCACTTTCAATCAGTGCATGAAGAGCCTCGGAAACCGGCCCCGGATGAGCGTCCAGCCGGGCTTTCAGCCGGTGTTCCTGCTCGGCAATCTTTGCCTTCAGAATCCGTTCTTCGGGAACAGTCCGCAAATTGCGAACCATGCCGATGCGGTTGAGGAGCCAGATCGTCCACTTGGTCGGGTCAAACTGCCAGAACCGCACGCCATTGCGGTAGTCGTGCTGAAACTCGTGATGAAAATTGTGATAGCCCTCGCCGAAAGTGAAAAAGGCCATGAGGAGGCTGTCCCTCGCCGAGCACTTCGACGAATACGGACGCGCCCCAATCCAATGACACAGGGAATTGATGCAAAAGGTCATGTGATGCACAAAGACAATCCGTGCGACGCCCGCGATCAAAAACGCGCCCAGGGCCGCGACCGGCCCTCCCCACAACCAACCAAGCAGCGTCGGCAGGGCGAATCCGGACAGAATGGCGACGGGCACATAAAATTGGTGCTGCCACCACGCGAGCCGGTCTTTCTGTAAATCCCGCACCCAGGTCAGCGGCGTATCGGGTCCGGTGCGGAAAAGCAGCCAGCCGATGTGGGCATGAAAAAACCCCTTCGAGATGTCGTAGGGGTCGTCTTCGTGATCCACATGCTTGTGGTGCCGCCGATGGTCGGCGCACCAACCCAACGCAGATCCCTCAAAGGCGGCTGCCCCAAAAAGGAGCGTGAAAACTTTTACCGGCCATGCTGCTTGAAAGCTCAGGTGCGAAAACAGACGGTGGTAACCCAGGGTGATGCTCAGTCCGGTCGCAATGAAGAAAAACAGAAAGAGGGCAATCTGAAAGCCGTCCAACCCGAAGTGCCAAATGTAGGCGGGAACCGCCGTGACAGTGATGAGGAAGGTAAAAAACAAAAACGCGCAATTGATCCAGCGGATCGAGTAGAGCGTGCGACGGAGTGAGAATCGGTGCCTGCGATGAGATGTCATAAAAAAAAGACGCGTGGAGCCCGCCACGCACGGTTACCGTCGCGCAATTCCAGCGGTGTGACAAGTGGAAACGCCCGCGCTTAAAACTTTTGACGCAGCTTTGCCGGTAGGATGCCCAGTTGCTCGCGGTATTTGGCAATAGTCCGACGGGCGACAGGGGTCCCGCGGCTGCGCAGTTCCTCCTCCAGTTGGCTGTCACTGAGCGGCGCTTCGGGGTTTTCTGATGCGATCAAGCTCTGGATGACCTCGCGCACACCCGCCGCACTGCCCGTCTGTTCGTCATCGGAAGAAAAACCCCGGGAAAAAAAATGTTTCATCTCGAAGATGCCCCAGGGGGTTTCCATGTACTTTCCTGAAACCGCACGGCTGACCGTTGCCTCATGAATCCCTACGGCGTCAGCAATCTCCCGCATGGTCAAGGGACGGATGGCCGAAGCACCCTGCTCAAAAAAATCCCGCTGGTGGGCGACAATCTCCCGGGCGACAGCCTGCAGCGTTTGCTGGCGCTGTTGCAGGCTTTTGATGAAAAAGCGACCGTCACGGATCCTGTCGCGTAGGAATTCGCGCACATTTTGGGAGGGTGAGTGGAGGCTGACCATGTCCTTGTAGTCGTTTGCAATGCGCAGGCGGGGGATTTCCTCTTCATTCAGGAACACGCGCGGCTCTCCATTTTCCCAGGCCCCCACCACATCAGGGTAAAGGGTCTGCTCGCGGGCGGGCGCATAAGCCGCGCCCGGTCGCGGGTTCAATTGTTGAATCTGCGCGGCGGCCTCCTGAACTTCGGATGGCACGACACCCAGAGCCTCGGCGATTTTGGGAATCCGCCGCTGCGCCAGATCATTCAGGTGGTGGCGGACGATCCGTGATTCGAGGCTGTGCCCGCGCCCCTGTCGCTGCAATTGCAGGAGCAGACACTCGGAGAGATCGCGGGCCGCCACGCCGGGCGGATCGCAATTCTGCACACGGGCCAGAACATCTTCCACCTGCGAAATCTCCAACCCACAGGTGCCGGCAATGTCTTCCAACACCCCGCGAAAATACCCGGCCTCGTCCAAATCCCCAAGGATCCTTCGTGCTGCTTCGGATTGTGACGCACCCAGGGACTCGAGCGCGAGCTGCCGGGACAGGGCCTCACGCAGATCCGGCGGACTCGTCTGCGAATCAAAAAAATACTGGCGGTGGCGACCGTCCTCCGTCGTCCACGGCACGGAGGTGCCAGTCAGAAAATCCTCGGATGCCCCCAACGGCCCATGCTCCCCCACTGGACGGTCCTCGTCCACCTCCGCTGGACGGGCCGCGTCCATCCCCAAAGACACGCTCTCTCCAACAGGCACTTCTTCGAGAACAGGATTCCGGGCCAGCTCGCTCGCAACCATTTGACGCAGCTCGGTCAGAGGCGCCTGCAGGAGCCGCAGGCCTTGCTGCGCCTGAGGTGCCAACACCTGCTTCTGCGCCAGCGTCTGTGAATGTTCCAGTCCTGCCATGCCGCCCCAAAAATAAGCACGAATTTCGTGCGCACAAGCCGGATTAAAAATTGACTTAATTGTTAATGGGGTTAAATACCCAGGCATGAAATCCCGAATCACTGCAAAAAAGGTCTGGCTGACGCTGGCCGGGATCGGACTTGTTCTGGGGCTGATTCTGGGGATCAAGGCGGCGCAGATTGGCAGTCTCATTTCCTTTGGGCGCAAGGCCATGGCGGCGGGGATGCCGCCG
The DNA here is from genome assembly GCA_021463905.1 of Terrimicrobiaceae bacterium. GTDB lineage: Bacteria > Verrucomicrobiota > Verrucomicrobiia > Chthoniobacterales > Terrimicrobiaceae > JAJTZA01. The sequence goes on from JAJTZA010000047.1 coordinate 7,661, forward strand.
ACGGCTGTGGCGAGCGCGCGGGCGGAGGCTGCGGTCTGGGAGAACACCCTGCGGTTCACGGGTTCCCTGCGGGCGATTCAGGGTGTGATGCTGACCGCCGAGCTTCCGGGAAAGGTGATTGCCATTAACGCGGAGAACGGTGCGGAGGTTCAAAAGGACGAGGTTTTGATCGAGTTGGACACCCGCCAGGAGCAGGCAGACCTCGCCTCGGCTCAGGCCGCGCTGAAACTTGCGAAAATCAACCGTGACCGCACCCAGGGGCTTCTCGAAAAGCGGATTCTCGCGCAGTCGGAGTTTGACACCGCGCAGGCGAGTTTTGATCAGGCGGCGGCGCGCGTGGGCACCCTCGAGGCCACCATCGCCAAAAAAATCATTCGGGCACCATTTTCCGGCCGCCTCGGTCTCCGCGAGGTGAACCTTGGCCAGACCGTGGCCACGGGCGACAACCTCATTCCCCTGCATTCCAGCGATCCCATCTATGTCGAGTTTTCTGTGCCTCAGACGCAGCTCAAAGCCCTTCATGTCGGGCAAAAACTGCGGGTGACTGCTGACGGTGCAGCGGAGCCGATCGAGGGGGAGATCACGGCCGTGAACCCGGTGGTGGACGAGGCGACACGGACGGCCCGTGCGCAGGGAACGCTCCGCAATCCCGGCCATGTGTTGCGGGCGGGTCTTTTTGCCGAGGTGGAGGTGATCCTGCCGCAGTCGCTGGATGTGGTGCAAATCCCGCTTTCCGCCGTGCTGACCTCCGCTTACGGGGATTCGGTTTTCGTGGTCGAGGAACAGCCGGAGGGAAAGACCATCGCGCGGCAGCAGTTTGTAAAGCTGGGACCCGCCCGCGGCGATTTTGTCTCCGTCATCAAGGGCATCACTGCGGGGGAGCGGGTCGTCAGCGCGGGAGCTTTCAAACTGAGCAATGGAGCGGCGATCCGCCTCAACGATGCCATGCAGCCCGTCCCGTCGCTCACGCCCACACCGGATAACAGCTAGTGGCCTTTACCGATATTTTTATACGGCGCCCGGTGCTGGCGATCGTCGTCAGCCTCGTGATCATCATCGCGGGATTGCAGGCCGTTTCGACGCTGAGCATCCGCCAATACCCGCGCCTTGAGCGCGCCACCATCACCATAAAAACCGTCTATGTCGGTGCGGATGCCGAGCTGGTTCGCGGGTTTATCACGACTCCCATCGAGCGTGCTGTCGCTGCGGCGGATGGGATTGATTACATCCAGTCCCAGAGCCAGCAGGACATTTCCAACATCGAGGTGGTATTGCGGCTCAATTACGATCCGGTCAAGGCGCTGGCGGACATAGGGTCGAAGGTGGATCAGGTGCGGGGTGATCTTCCTCCGGGAGCGGAGGTTCCGGTGCTGAGCATCGAGCCGGCGGACGCGCAGGTGGCGTCCATGTATTTGAGTTTCAACTCGGACATCCTCGCGCCCAATCAGGTGAACGACTACCTGCTGCGGGTGGTACAGCCGAGGCTCTCGGCGATCCCCGGCGTCCAGAAGGCGGACATTCTGGGCGGGCAGACCTATGCGTTGCGTGTCTGGCTCAATGCCGAACGCATGGCCGCCCTGAACCTTTCCCCCGCCGATGTCCGCGAGGCGCTGCTGGCCAACAACTACCTTTCCGCGATTGGCAAGACCAAGGGCCAGCTCATGCAATTTAACCTGGCCGCCAATACCGATCTGCGTTCGGTCGAGGAGTTCCGCAAGCTCGTGCTGCGTGAAAGCGGCGATGCAGTGGTCCGGCTGGAGGATGTGGCCGAGGTCGAGCTGGGGGCGGAAAGTTACGAAGCCCGAGTGCGGTTTTCCGGAAAAGACGCGGTGTTCATGGGGGTCTGGGTGATGCCGACAGCCAACGCGCTGGACGTGATTTCCCATGTGCGCGAAGCCCTCGATGCCATCAAAACCCAGCTCCCCAACGGCCTGGAGATCAACGTCTCCTACGACAGCACCCACTACATCGAGGAGGCCATCCGTGAAGTTCGCAAGACCCTCTTCGAGACCATCCTTGTCGTCATCCTGGTCATCTACCTGTTCCTGGGATCCTTCCGCGCAGCCTTGATCCCGATGGTGACCATCCCTGTCTCTCTCATTGGCGCGGTTTTTCTCATGCAGGTCTTCGGATTCACGATCAATCTGCTCACCCTCCTGGCCATTGTTCTCTCGGTGGGTCTCGTGGTGGATGACGCCATTGTCGTTGTGGAAAATATCGAGCGCCACCTCCAGGAGGGCATGGACGCACTGGCCGCCGCCCTCCAGGGCGCCCGCGAGCTGGTGGGTCCGGTCATTTCCATGACGATCACCCTCGCGGCCGTCTATCTGCCCATCGGTTTTCAGGGCGGTCTGACCGGTGCTCTCTTTCGCGAATTTGCCTTCACGCTGGCCGGAGCGGTTTTTATTTCCGGTGTGGTCGCGCTGACGCTTTCCCCCATGATGTCCTCGCGCATGATCCGCAGGGGCGACAACGAGAAGGGCTTCGCCGGCCATATCAACCGCAACTTCGAACGTTTGAAAAACGGCTACGGGCGGCTGCTCGACACCACGCTGGCCAACCGCCCCCTCGTTTACATGGTCTGGGCCGCCCTGACGGCCTCCACGATTCTCTTCTACAGAATTTCCCCGGCGGAGCTTGCTCCGAAGGAAGATCAGGGAATTGTGTTTGGGATCATTTCCCCGCCGCCGAACTCCTCGCTCGAGCAGGTTTCGTTTTACACCGATGAGGCCTGGAAGGTTTTTTCCGGGATTCCGGAAATGCTGCAAAGTTTTCAAGTTGCGCAGCCCTCGATGGGATTTGGGGGGATGTTGGTCAAGCCGTGGTCGGAGAGGAAGCGGGACATCTTTGCCATCGAGTCCGATGTGGCCAGGGGGCTTTGGGCGCTGACCGGCGTCCAACACCCTGCATTCCTCCCCGAACCCCTCCCGGCAGCCGGACTTTTCCCGGTCGAGTTTGTCGTTCTCGGAACCATGGAAACCCCGGAACTCCTCGAACTCGCCAAAGAGGTCATGGCCAAGGCCCTGGCCTCCGGACAATTCAGCTTCCTCGATACCGATGTGAAAATTGACCAGTCCCGTGAGACGATCGAGTTTGACCGCAATCGGCTGGCCGCGTTGGGCCTTGATCTGCGGAGCGTGGGTGCCGACCTCGCCATCATGCTCGGCGGAAATTTCGTCAATCGTTTTAATTTTGACGGACGCAGCTATAAGGTCATCCCGCAAATCCGCCGGGCCGGACGACTCAACGCCGAGCAGCTCGACCAAATCCACGTCCGCGGCCCCGACAACACACTCCTCCCATTGAGCGCAATCGCCACCCTGCACCGCGAAGTCGAGCCCCGCAGCCTCAACCGCTTCAGCCAGCTCAACGCGGTGAAAATCCAGGGCGTGGCACCCGGTTCCCTCGCCACCGCGTTGGACACCCTCGAAAAAGCCGCCGCAGAAATTCTTCCCAAAGGCGCGCGCGTGGATTTTGCCGGTCAATCCCGTCAGCTCAGGCAGGAATCCGGGAAATTCCTGCCGGCTTTCACGCTGGCGGTGCTGCTGATCTATCTCGTGCTGGCCGCGCAATTTAATTCCTTCCGCGATCCGTTCATCATCCTTCTGGGTTCGGTTCCCCTGGCCATGTTTGGCGCGCTCATTTTCACCGCCCTGAAAGCCTCCGGCATGCCCGGCTGGTCCTTCCGCTGGACCGAGGGTTGGACCACCACCCTCAACATTTATTCGCAAGTCGGCCTCGTCACCCTCGTCGGCCTCATCTCAAAACACGGAATCCTGATCGTCGAATTTGCCAACACCCTCCGCAAATCCGGACGCGCCAAACTCGAAGCCATCCGCGAGGCCTCCCGCCTGCGCCTGCGCCCCATCCTCATGACCACCGCCGCCACCGTCTTCGGCCACATCATGCTCATCTTCGTCTCCGGGCCCGGCGCCAAAGCCCGCAATTCCATCGGCCTTGTCCTCGTCCTCGGCATGACCATCGGAACCCTCTTCACCCTCCTCGCCCTCCCCTCCATCTATATGCTCATCTCACCACGGGATCAGGACGCGCGAAAACGCGAAGACTGAGCCGTCCCCCATTTATCTCATCCCCTTTTCATCACACCCCCACGTTCTGGTGCCGGGCGTTTTTGCTTTCCGGGGTGTCCGGTTCCGGCTAGGAACGGAGCGCACTATGAGCCAGATTATTGATTTTATCCTCCATGCGGAAAACCACCTGCGGGATTTTATATCCGCGTACGGCGTCCTGATTTACGGCCTGCTTTTCCTGATTGTTTTTTGCGAGACCGGGCTGGTGGTGACGCCGTTTCTGCCGGGTGATTCGCTGCTGTTTGCGACGGGTGCGCTGGCGGCACAGGGACTTCTGGACTGGAGAGTTTGCGCGGTGCTCTTGATCATTGCCGCCATCCTGGGCGATGCCGTCAACTACACGGTGGGCAAGTGGATGGGGCCGAAGGTTTTTCAAAAGGAGTCGGGGTGGTTTTTTCGGCGCGAGTACCTGCTCAAGGCGCATGCGTTTTATGAGCGTTACGGCGGACGGGCGATCATCCTGGCGCGGTTTGTTCCGATCATTCGGACGTTTGCGCCGTTTGTCGCGGGGATCGGGACGATGACCTACCGGAGGTTCTTCGCGTACAATGTGATTGGGGCGTTTCTGTGGGTGGGATTGTTTGTGGGCGGAGGCGTCCTGTTTGGAACATTGCCGTTTGTGCGCAGCAACATGAAGGCGGTGATTTTGGGAATAATTGTCGTGTCTGTTCTGCCCATTGCCTGGGAGATGCTCAAGGCGCGTCTGGTGCCGACCGATCCGAAGAAGGAAGCCGGCCTCGAATGAGCGTTGCGGTGCTGATTGACGCGGCGGTCATCGGCCTGTACTTCGTGACCATCGTTGGCATTGGGCTTTATGCCGGACGGGGCAACAAAAACCTGCAGGAGTTCGCGCTGGGCGGGCACAAAATCCCCTGGTGGGCGGTGCTGGCCTCGATTGTCGCTGCCGAAACCAGTGCCGCCACCTTTCTGGGAACCCCCGCCGAGGGATTCAAAATGCGCAATTTCGCCTACGCGCAACTGGCCATTGGCACCATCCTGGCAAGGATCATCATCGCCTATCTCTTTATCGCCCCCTACTACCGCCACCGGGTCCAAAGCATCTACGAGTTTTTGACAATGCGCTTTGGCCCGCGCACCAAGGACATGGCCAGCAGCATCTTTTTGGTGGGGCGCGTCCTGGGCATCGGCGTGCGCCTGTATCTGGGCGGGGTTATCCTGGTGGTGATCTGGCGCTACCTGCTGCCAGGGCGCGAAGTTACGATCTGGACGTATTTCTGGGGGATCGTTTTTGTCACGTTTGTGACCACGCTCTACACGGCGGCGGGCGGGATCAAGGCTGTGGTGTGGACGGATCTCATCCAGGCTTGCATCATGATTGGCGCCGCCGCCTTTGCTGTCGGAACGCTGTTTTTTCATATCCCCGGCGGCTGGGCGACCATCTCCGAAAAGCTGGCGGGTCATGATGTGGGGATGTTTCAGTCCGGCTGGGATGCGGCCCAGCCCTTCGGTCAGGCGCTGCGGGAGCTGCTGGAAAGTCCTTACACCATTTTGGCTGCGCTGCTGGGTTCGACGTTTTTGACCATGGCCACCCACGGTACGGACCAGGACATGGTACAGCGCATGCTTACCGCTGAGAACCCCGCCAAATCGCGGTTGAGCCTCATTTTGAGCGGCTTGGCAGACATTCCCATCGTCCTGGCCTTTTTATCGGTGGGCATCCTGCTGTGGGTGTATTACCAGGTGCGCCCCGATCCTTCGCTGCCCGCAGCCACCAATGAGGTTTTTGCGCACTACATCGTCCACGCGATGCCAGTGGGCATCCGCGGGCTGATCATTGCGGGAGTCTTTGCAACGATGATGGGATCGACCTCCGCCGCGCTCAATGCGCTGGCCACCGCGTTCATCAAGGATTTCTATCAGCCCTACATTCACCCGGCAGCCGATGAGAGGCGGCTCGTGCGCGCCGCGCGCGTGGCTACGGCAGTTTTTGGCATTCTGATGATCGTGGTGGCCACGGTCGCCGCGTACGCGGTTCTGAAGACCGATATTACCATCATTCCGCTGGCGCTGGGCGTACTCGGCTACGGTTATGGAGCGCTGCTGGGGGTGTTTCTTCTCGGAGTGCTCACGCAGCGGCGTGGGCATGATCTCGCCAATGTCTTTGCGATGGTCGCAGGGGTTGGCGCGGTGCTTTTTCTGGGCAAGGTCAAGATTCCCGCCATGGATCTGGGGGCTTTGCTTCGGCTCGAAGTGCGTCCCGCCGATTGGGATTTTGGCGCACTCATGCCCGCATGGTGGCCGGCCATCTCCTGGCCGTATTACGTTTTTATCGGCACGGCGGTGACAGTCGCGCTGGCGGTCTGGTTCCCCACCTCTCAGAAACCGGAGCGGGCCGGGACACCCGAGAAACCCCTTTGACTTTCCCTCCCGCGATCATTAGTGGTTTGCCATGCTGAAAATCCCTTTTCCGGCCTGCGCTTCATGAAAATTCGAAACATTGGTGATTGGGTGATCGCCTCGGCCGTCATTGCCAGCAGTGCGGTTCTTTTTGTCGTGTTGGCACTGGCACTATCGGGCACATTCGTGGGACGTCCCGGCTTCACGCTTTACGTGGATTTTCATGATCTGACGGGTGTCAACGTGAATGCCCCGGTGAAGCTGGCGGGTGCTCCCGCCGGTTGGGTGGCCGACATCCGGATTTTGAGCCAGGCGGAGCGCCTCAAACTGGCGGATCCCGCGAATTCTGTTCGTGCAAAACTTGTTCTGAACCGTTCGGTGCCCCTGCCGGGGAATGACGTCAGTGCCAGCGTGTCCTCGGATACCATCCTGAGCGAGAAATTCATCCTCCTGGATGCCGGCAGCGCGGCGGCTCCACCCGTCGAGGATGGTGCCATCCTTGCCGGAATCACCCCCACCACATTTGACCAACTCGTGCGAAACGCTGACACAACACTCGTCGCGGTCAACACGCTTCTCAGCGGCGGATCGGCCCACCCGACAGCGGAGATTTTCCCGCTGGTGCGCGCCGTGATCGAACGCGCGGGAACGCTCCTCGAAGAAGCCTCCCCTGTGCTCAGGAACCTCGATGCGGCCTCCTCCCAGGCCCGGGAACTCGTCACAGAAACCCATACATTCCTGTCCGAGAGCCGTCAGCCGGTCGCGGAAACCCTGCGCAGCCTTGGGCGCGCCTCGCAGGAGCTGGAAACGTTTGCCGCCGACAGCAGGAACCTGCTCGCATCCAGCAAGCAGGCATTCAATTCCGCAGCAGCGGATTTCAAAGTCTCCGCACAAAATACCAAGCTGGCCACGACCTACGCCCGCATCCTCGCCCTGCAGCTCGCACAAAATCCGTCGCAGTTGGTGTGGGGGCGACGGGCCATTCCTCCATTGCCCACCGAGCGGGAAATCCTCCAGGCGCCGAAGCCCATTCCGCTGAAGGATTGAGCAAATCGGAGTGGAGGTTTGCTCAGGGGTTGATGAGGGTTCCCTTGGTGCTGGGTACGCCTTGAACCCGGGGATCGAGGATGGTGGCCTGGTCGAGTGCCCGGGCCAGCGCCTTGAAGACCCCTTCGGCCATGTGGTGCGCATCGCGCCCGGCGAGAATCGTCGCATGCAGGTTCATCCCTCCATGAACGGACAGGGCACGCAGGAACTCCTCGACAAGCTGAAAGGGAAACCTCTCGCTGATCGGGTCGGCCAGAGGCGGCGCATCATAGGCCAGATACGGCCTTCCGCTCAGATCCACAACCACCCGCGCAAGCGTTTCATCCATCGGCACATAAGCAAGCCCATATCGGCGAATCCCCGCCTTGTCGCCCAGGGCTTTGGAGAGCGCCTGCCCCAAAACGATGCCCGTATCCTCAACGGTGTGATGGCAATCCACATCCAGGTCGCCTTCGACATGCGCCTCAAGATCAAAGAGGCCATGCCGCGCAAACAAATTCAACATGTGATCAAAGAATCCGATGCCGGTGTGAATTTCTGATTTACCGGAACCATCCAGCCGGAGCTTCATCCGGATGCTGGTCTCGGCGGTTTTGCGTTGGATTTCAGCAGCGCGCATGGGTCTCAGATTTTTCCACAGAAGGAGACTTCAAGGCCGAGCGCCCGCATGGCCGCCGCTTTTGCGTACAGGGCTTTGCGAGCGGAGGCTTTGTCGTTGCCATAGGCCACCTGGATGTGGTTGGCCTGGTGCCGGGCCATCATCTGATCCCGCGAAACGCCCTTGAGAACCACGTGCATGATCGGCCACTGGGGTGTCGTCAGCCGCCAGCGTTCCTCGGTCTCCTCGCGCGGCAGCTCGACGACCTTGCCGAGGCCGGTGTCAAATTTGAGGCGGCCCCCGGCCACATAAACACGGCTCCAGACGATCCATCCCGGGCGGCTGATGCCTTTGAGCGTCCCCCCGCCGAGCCGGAAATACATCGGCGGCTGACGTTCGCTGCTCGCGCCACGGTAGCCATCAATAAAATGCGCGGCGGGTGCCGCGCCGGAGATCAAAAACACCCACACATAATCATCCAGGACTCCCCGTTTTTCGCTCGGGGACGGGCCGTTGTAGTGGCGTCCCCAGCGCAGGTCATGCAGGGTGTTCTCTGGTGGGAGGCCCAGCGTTTTCCATAGATGATAGGTGACGAACCCATCGAGGCCGGCACATTCGTCCACTTCATTGAAATGCGGCAGTGCCTCCCCTGCAAAAAGCTCCTCCCCTGTGATTTCATGGCGGACGGGTGGGCGCTCGGTGTTGTTGAGGAGTCCCTCGACGAGGTCTGAGGCCGGTGCCAAATCCTTCAACCCCTGCTGGTATTGAATCCCAATCGTGGCGCAGCCAAACTCATCAGCCAGCCGCACGGCGGCAATATACATTTTTAATTGCTGGAGGACCTGGCCCTCGGTCAGCTCGGTCGCCTCGTCCCCCTGTGGCCCGAAATGAAACACCACCCCACGATCCACCAGCCACTGATACGCCTCACGCGCCTCCTCGTCGCGAACGGTCTGTATCTTCGCATAGAGAGTGGACTGGCTCAGACGCTCCTTGAAGACGCCGGTCGCGTTCAGCAGGTCATCGGGAATGATCGCGTTAAACATCCCCATGCAACCCTCATCAAAAACGCCCATGATTGCCCGGTCACCAAGCAAGCGGCGGGCAAAATCCTCTCCGACCTGGGTTGCGGCAGCGGGAAGCTTCGCCTTTTTGTAGGGTGTCACGTGGGAGGTGTCGTGTTTGACGCGCCCCCTGGCCAGCCAGGCGCGGAGACCGCACAGGAAGAACTCGTCGGTGAAATCCTCGCTCCACAGCGTGCTGAACTTCACTCCCGCCTTGGTGAGCGAACCGTTGAGATTGAGCATTCCCACCAGCCCGGGCCATGTGCCGCTCCAATTGGCCACAGTGAGAATCGGGCCCTCATGAGCCATCAGACCATGCAAAATGTGGTGACTGTACTGCCACACCGCCTCCGCCACAATCAGGGGTGCCTCCCTGGGAATCCCGCGAAAAACTTCCATCCCATACTTCTGACTGTCAATGAAACCGTGCTTTTTTTCAGGATCATACGGATGCGCCCGCTTCACCTCGACACCATGCGCCCCGAGCGCCTGAACCAACTGCGCCTCCATCGCCGCCTGCGCTTCCTGACACATCTGGTTCGCCGAAAGACGCAAATCCCCGTTCGCTAGCAAATACACTGGCATGGATTTCATAGAAACACACTATGCCCCCCCGCATGAAAAATGCCACAAAAACCACCGCCTCTCCCAGAGTTCAGGCTAAAGCAACTGACTGAGCAGGGTTCGCGCCGGAACAATCGTCGGCCGTGCTTCCGAAAAACAATCCGCCTGAACAAACGGCATCTCCATCACGACCTGAAAGGCATGCGGGGCTTTTGTCGCGCGCTGGAAATGCGCCAGCGCGGGGGAAAGTCCCGTGTCCGCCGCTTTCACCTCGATCAGAAACCATGGTTTTTTGTCCCGCACGACCAGAAAATCAACCTCGCGCTTCAGTTTGTCCCGTAGATGGCGCAACTCAAACTCGCCGAGACCCATGTCCGTCCATCCCTCGACGGCCTTGAGCAGATGACAGGCGATGAGGGTTTCCGCCCGCGCCCCCGCATCTTCAATGCCTGACCAGTCGCGTAAAAACCATTTCGGTTCCTTACGCAGGGCCTTGGACACATTTTTAAACCAGGGACGCACCAGGAACCCGTAGTGCAACCGTCCCAGAAGATCAACCCATCGCCGGATGGTATCCACCGACACTCGCAAATCGTGGTTTTCCCAACCTGTCGCGCCCCGCTCACAAAGGCCATCTGCCGATGCTGCCGCAGATGCTCTTTCAACAGCGA
>JAJTZA010000048.1 GCA_021463905.1 Terrimicrobiaceae bacterium
AAGGTAATCGTAAAATTCGCGGCGCGTGATGTGCAAATAATCTGGCACAGCATACTCTGGTGTCCATTGCTCAAATTCCTGCGTGGCATTCATAAGGTCATTGGGTACTTCGATGGTGCGCTGAGAGAAGGCGCCTTGAGTTCCCACCGCATAGAACCGAACAGAAGGTGGCGTACCGTTTAAGAGAAACTCTTTGGTGCGGGGCAGCATGGAAATACGAGTGAGCGGTGGCTTTTCAAAACGAAACGTGGCCTCAAAGAAGCCTCCGTCTGTCATTCCTCCGTCAGGCTTTGCCAAAAAGGCGGACACTTCCACGAGTGGGCTGCGATTGACCAGCAACATTTGATCCACCAAATGAACCGCCCAGTCTATTACGTCTCCGCCTTCGTAACCGTTATTTCGCACAACGGACGAAACAATGAGCCGGGGTTCGCCAATCTTTCCTTTTTTTAGAACATCCTCAAGAGCGAGAAAATCCAAATCAAGCCGCCGATTCTGATGAACCGTTAGGATACGCTTCGCCTGTGCGGCTGCTGCAATCAAGGCATCGCACTCCTGCGTTGTAGCCGCCATGGGTTTTTCCACCACCACATGCTTGCCGGCTTCGAGAGCGCGGAGGGCTGCCGGATAGTGAGTATTCAAAGGCTGCGTCGCGATGCCCACGACATCCACCGATGAATCCGCCAATAAGTCATTATAACTTTGATAGGCAATTTCCTCGCCCGTGGCAGCTTGCGCCGCTTTCCCTGGGGTGACATCGAAAAGTCCCTTAACCACATAGCAATCTGCACGTTGCCTCGTTTTTGGAAGGTGATAATCATTGACAATCCGGCCTGCCCCACAAAAGGCGATTCCAAACTTTTTCTTCATATTTTTTGTAACATACATAATGAACGCCTCAGCAAAACAGAGCCAGACATTTTGTGATGAAGCCCGGGATAAGAATCGGTCCGCCAAGCTGGATGGTTTGATGGTCGAGACCCTTCATTTCATAAATTTCGACGTGGGAATGTCCCAGGGCGCGCAGTGAGGCGGCCATCAATTCATTTTCCTCGACGCGGCAGGGGATGTCGAGGGTTCGATCGCCCGTGATCAGACACACCGGCAGGCAGTCCTTCGCAACGTAATACAAAGGCGCATACTCATCAATGTGAGGCCGAAAAAGCCCTTCCTGGGTCTTGTGAAGCTCTTTGAATGTGAAGTGGGTCGCCATGTGTGCACTCAACGCGATGATTCCGCGAAGCTGAGCCGGCGAGCAGCCCAGATCTTCCAGCCAGCGCGGATTCATCCCAATCATGGCGGCCAGATAGCCGCCAGCCGAGTAGCCGGCGACGAACACCTTGCGCGGATCTCCGCCGTAGTCCGCGATATTTTGCAGTGTCCAGGCCACGGCCGCTGCGGCATCCGCAAGGATGTCATCAGCCCCGGCCTCGGGAGTGAGTCGGTAGCCTGCGGCAACCACACCGAGTTCCGCCTCCGGCAAGTGGGGAAAGGACTTCTCTTCTCCGGTAAACCCGCCTCCGTGAAACCAGACCATCGAGGGGAATCCCGCTCTCTGCGGGAATCGGAGATCCAGACGACACCGCTGCCTTTGGTGCTCGGAATGTCCCGTCGTGTCGGAATAATAGGAAATGTCGAACTCCTCGCGAAAAGATGTCATCCCATTCTATTTGAGTTTTGCCAGCTCCCGGGCAATAAGCGTCTGCTTCAATTCGTTCAACCGGGAAAGAACCTCCAACAGCTCGGTGGGGGTTCCGGCAGTTTCATTTTGTTGATAGGAAACTTTTAACGTCTCAAATTGTTCGCGGGCGGTGGCATCCGCAGTGTCTTGCAAAAGCTGCTCAATATCCTGCATCAGGATCTGGTTTCGCTGTTTGTCCAACTTGGGTTCCCAAGTGATATTCTCCAGGATGTGCTGCGTATTGCGGGCACCTTCCATCTGGAAGATCCGGATGACATCCTCCGGGCTCGCCTCCAGAAATCCTCCCAGAGCGAAACACGCGCTGGTGGGTTCCCCGTCGAAAGTCACTTCGGTGGAAACCCCATAGCCACCGGAGACCAAGACGCCGCCCGTGTGATTCTTTTTGTCAGAAACCAAAAGGCAGCCGTCGCGCTGTTGGGCCAGCTTGTTGAAAAAAACAAAGCCCGTCGTGTTGGCGGGAAGTTCCAATTTTTGATTCGAGAGCCGTTGGACGATGTCGCCGGCAGCCACCCAGCGTTCGCGTTCCTCCGGGCCGGCGGTGTTTCCCGGGAAGGCATTCAAGGTGACCTGCTGGAGCGAGGCTCCGGCGCCCTGAGCCTCCACTTTGACAAACATCCAGCCCGGCTGCTCGGGATACCATGCGAGGAAGACATTCAGCGTGGCGTCAAAATCATCGGGTTTCCAGCGGAACCGGATCAAGAGGCGGCTTTCATTCTCCAGAATCTCCGCGCTCTCCAGCAGGTAGTTTGGAACCACCGGCACCGGAACACCATTCACGCGGAGGGTGACATCGAGAAAGTTCCAAAGGCTCCAGCCCCCATTCGTTTGTGGCGGACGCTGGAAGCTCAGCCCAAACAATTTTTCCTTCAGCGCCCGGTCTCCTTCGATGGCCTCGCCGTGATAATCGAGGTATCCCTCGGGAAATTGAATCCGGATTTTTTTCGAGGTGTCCGAATCACTGACTTCCCGAGTCACCGGGATTTGGGCGTGTCCTGTCGCGAGGATTGCCAGCAGCGCGGGCCCCAGGAGAAGGAATCGCTTCATTGGGAATCCCGTTCGCCTGTGATCTCAACCGCGTGTGTGGTGGATAATCCTGTGCGGATGTCGGTGAGCACGATTTTATACTTTCCGGGAGCGTCGCTCAGGGCAAAGCGCAGGGGCGGCTGGCTCTCCGCCTTGCTGCCCGCAAAAATCCGCGTCAATCGGCGCAGGGGCCTTCCGTCCGGCATGGTGACTTCGATGCGGAAAATCCCCGATGAGGAAAGCTGGTTCAATCGGAGATCGAGTGCGCCCCCGACCGCGACGGAGGGCGAGGAGATCTCAAAGACCGGAGGTTCTTGCTTGCGGTCAAACAGACTGAATACCTTCAGCGGCACATCGAATTTTACCTCGAGGGTTTTGCCCTCGGAGAGAAAGCCCTGATCCACCTCGTAGATCCAGCGGGAGGCGGGCAGCGTGATCTTCGCTGTTTTTCCAATATCCTCCCGCCCCGCGAGAATTCCGAGAATCTGTCCGTCCGCGCTCTCACGCAGCCGCACCACCAATTGGTCGCTGGTGAGACCTTCAATCGTCACCTCCGGAGCAATTCCTGCCAGTTGGAAAAGCGAGGCCAGAAACGCATCAAGACCCCCCTCGGCCGTATTGGCGGCGGAGCTGAGATTGAAATTCAAAAGGATTCCGAGTCCCTTGCCGTATTCCTTGGCGGAGAAGACCGGAACGCCTGAAGCCTGATGGGACTTGGCGGCCTTGAAGGAAATCCGCTTCCCACGCAAATCGGCGTCCACTTCCACCGCCTTCATGCGCAAGGGAGACGCCCCCTTCAGCGTCTCCAATCCGAAAAGCGGTGCAAGCGGACTGTTGTCCCGTTTTCCGAGCGAGGCATTCAGCACGCCGGGCTTGATGTCCGCCACCACGACGCCTCCGCTGTTTGCAAACTCGAGGATGGCCTCGCTTTCCTTCTCCGAAAGGGCCGTCGCTCCCGGCAGCCACAGGGTTTTGTAGTTTTTGAGAACTCCCTTTTCCACCATCGAGCTCGTTACAAAATCGAAGTTGAGTCCGATGCGGTAGAGAAAGCTGAGCAAGACCCCCGCCGAGTCGCGCGGGTTTGGGAATTTCTCATCCATGAATGAAGCGCTGTAGCTGGCGTGGCTCCAGAGAATTGCAATGCCATGCTTTTTGAGTGGCGTGGTGATAAGTGCCGGTCCGACGCCGTGGTTGAGGGCATCCACAAAAGGTTTGCGCTCGTTTTTGTAGTATTCCGCCAGTGAAAAATCCACGCTCATGAGGCCGCTGGGTGCCTCGATGTCGCTGGTATACCAGGCATTGCCATTCACGGTTCCTTTCAGAAGCGGCCCCCACAGCGGATAGGCCAGATACTCGCCGCCGTAACCCCACCAGATCGTGCGCAGCTTGTCGGGTGCCACGGCCCGCAAGACTTCGTCGTCAATCGTGTTTCCATAAGGCCCCCAGAAATCCAATTCCTTCGTGGTCAGCTCGATGTCGCCGGGCACGGAACCCTCCGCCCCGACAAGAGCGCGCGGGTCAATGGCCTTGATCGCTCGCGCCAGGAAATTATGGGTTTCCGCGTATTGCGTTTCCATGAACCGCCGGTGCGCGTAGAGCAGCGAAAACTCGCCCTTCTTCAACATCTCATCCGGCGTGGAACGCGTGATCTCCTCGAAGTTTTTGTAGGAAGTCCCCCATTCCTTGTTCAGCGCCTCAATGGTGGTGTAGCGGGTCTTCAGGAAGTCATGAAACGCAGCGGTGTCCGATGGCGAAAATCCCGCCTCGTAGGAAAAATGGTTCTCGTCCCCGAGCGTATAAACCAAAGGCCCGATTTCCGGGAGTCCGACAATGCGTTTTTCGATGCTTTTCTTCCATGCGTCGCGGACGGCCGGATTAAAAATCGAGCCGTCGCCGCCGGTGAGGGTCCCCGCTTCTTCTTTTGTCAGCCCGAGCCAGTGGTCGGACAGGGTTTCCCCTTTTTCGCCAGCCTTGAGGCCGATGCGGGTCATGTAGGGAATGAAGCGTTGATTGAACAGGGCGGCCCGGAGACCCCGTTCGCCATTCGCGCCGGGATGACTGAGTGCCGCCGCGTCAGGGACGCTCTGATCCAATTGTTGCGCATACATTTCCGAGAGATCGGGAGGGATGCTTTCCCAGAGAATCGTCGGGAAGAGTTCGATGTCCCGTCTGGGGAAATAGGCGACGGTCGAGTTCCTGGCCAGGAGGCGACCACCCGAATTCACTTCCGCCTCAATCCATCCCGCGATGGTCGGAATGTGCGTGTCGGAAAAGGTGGCCGTCGCGGTCTGGGCGCCCTTGGGCAGTTTCACGACCTGTTTCTTCCAGAGATTTTTTTCCGGGAGGTCGCGGAGTTTCACAAGGATTTCCGCGTCCTGCTCCAGCGGCTTTTCCAGGGAGACCGTCACCGTGACCTTCTCGCCGGCTTCATAGGACAGCTTGTCGGATTTCAGCTCAATTTTTCCGCCAGCAAAGGGCCGCTCGATTTTGAAAACCCCGAAACCGGAAACCTTGGAATCCGCCCCCCAGCGGAGATCGAGGAAGTACGTTCCTGCTGGAAGGCCGTCCAGAGCGATTTCCTGGCCTGCCTCTTTGGGCAGGGAAATCTTCTTTTCCAGGACGACCTGATTTTCGATGTCGCGTATCCGCGCCTGGAGTCCTCCTTCCGGAGCGCCGGAGACCGCGAGCCTCACGGTATCGCCCTCAATGGTGGGATGGATCGTTGGGCTGATGTCTCTTCCAGCGGCCCACTGGATGACCCGCCCCACCAGTGCCAGATTGTTTTCGTAACGCGCCTTCCAGCCGGTCAGCGAGTAGTCTTCATGGGCGGTGAGACCCAGGTTCGCATACTGGGCTCCGTAATTCAGAACCGCCACGCGGCCCTTTCCGAATTGATACGTCTTCAAAAGATCGGCGGGTTTCCGGCTTGCGGCGGAGCCGGGCAGTGCCTTCAAGTCCACCATGCCCAGAATTTTTTCCCAGGCATCCACCGGTTTATCGAAAACCTTGGGAAACGGAAAATCCGCCGGGTAGGTGATGACCAGCCCGGCTCCCTCCGAAACCTGTTTCAAAATATGGTACTGCGCCTCGGCGGGAAGAGCCTGAAAGCGGAGGTTGGCCAGAACGATGACATCATACGGCTTGCGCACTTTCTCGAGCAGCTCGCCCGCCTTTTCAAAGGCGGAGGTTCCCTGCACCCCGGCCTCGTAGATGCTGTCCACGGCCAGCGCGACAAAGTTATTCGAGACAAAGGCCTCGTAGTCCAGCCCCAGGCGTTGGGCGAGTTCCGCGACCTCGCGCGCGCCAAATTTCCGGGGCGTGAGGAAGAGCGCCCGGACCGGCCCGCCTTCAAGGTTCGTGGCCCAGTCGAGGTGCGGGGTGACAAATTCCCGCTTCACCTTGTGCAAGTATTCCCCGTCGGTCCGGGCCTCAACGTTTGCAACTCCCCAACTCATCAGAAAAAGCGGCAGAATAAAAAGTGAATTTCGGAGGCTATTTTTTAATTTCATTGTCCAGCAGATTTTTAATTTTTTCATTCCAATAGAGCGTTCGGGTTTGGGCCGTGATGGCCGCCAGTTTTCTCATGTTGTCGAGAGCTTCCTCGGTTGTGCCAAATGACACCTGCCGGGCATCCCGCTTGAGAGTGGCCAGTTGGTCCGCGAACGCCGGATCGCCGGCTCCCAGCGCGTCCACTTCCCGAAATGCGTTGTCCGCTTCCCGGACAACTCCCTTTCCAGCTTCCTGTGGGGAGAGGATTTCCACGTCTCCCGCTCCCCGATAGCGCAAAATTTTTCCATTGATGGCAACGACCCATGGTGCCGCCACCCGTTCGCGCAAAACCTCTGCGAGGGATTCGGTGGAAGCGGATTTTTCGCCTCGGAAATACAGGTAGCCGAAGCAGGAGGGGTTGTTGTAATTGCCGCCGGGCGACCAGGTCGTGCCTTGGAATTTTCCGCTCGTGTAGGCGTATCGTGTCATGTTGAACATCCAGAAAGCTTCCGGCTCCACCGCTTTTTCCAGGTCGGAGTAGGGGAAAAAGGCTTCCAGAATCCAAGCGTCGTCTTTCCGGGTGGGCCAGACCTGCCAGTTGTTGGCTCTCCAGTCATCAACGGAAACCGCAGCGTCCAACTGTTTGCGTTCCAACTGTGCTCCGATGCTGTTGATGGTAAAGACCAGGAACCCCACTCCGGTGGCGCGCGGATCGAAATACAGCTCCACGCAGTCATCCGTCCACAAATCCCGACTCCCGCGGGTCTTGACGAGCGCGCGCATTTTTTCCGGGTGGGCTTCGTGATTGACGATGCGCACATACAGGCCCTTCTCGTCATAGGCCATTTGGATGTCCGACTGGAGTTCTCCCGGCAGGGGCTCGACCTTCCAATAAACAAAGGAACTCCGGGTTGGCGGGATTTTTTCCCATACCTCCGCAGGCAGACGTCCGCTGTCGTCGGAGAGGCCGTGGACGGGAGTCACTTCATAAAGCACCAGTTGACGATCCGGCGCGGTTTGCGCCTGGGATTTGAGAAGCGATCCCCCGCTGAAACAAGTTGCCATAGTAAAAAGAAAAATGAGGTTGGATTTCATAAGTTCAGTGGATGGGGCGGAACCAGGAGGCTTTCATTTCATTCAGATCGCCGTCGGCGTTAATGGTTCTGGGGAACACCCTTGGACTCTCCACATGTCCGTCCAAAAAAATCGCGTTCACGCGGTCTCCGTGAACGGGATGGGAAAACGTCCAGTTTCTGTCTCCATTGATCGTGTAGCCGGTTCCTCCGGTCGCGGTGAGGGAGTCCAGATACAAAACCACATTTCTTTGGATCTGAGAAATCCGGTTGCCGTGTCGTCCGGCTTTGAAGGCTGCCGGATCTTCCCCCCCCGGAACCGCACCCATATTGGGTGCACCCTCATGGAGATTTTGGTTCATCCCGTAATTCGTCCATCCAAATGAGGACGCCCGGTTCTGAGGGCAAAAATATGGCGGACGGTTTTCGCCATAGCCACCGTGAGGCACATAGGCATCTTTGGTGTCCGGCCAGTTCACCAGGGCCATATACCAACTGGTTCCCGTGTTGTTGTTGTTATGGTCGGTTGGCAGCTCGCCATCGTGATCCGCCGCATAAGCCAGCGTCCCGAGATGAAGCGTTCGTAAGTTTGCGATGCACCGGAGGTTGCGGGACTTCCCGATGACGCCTTTGCCCCCCTGGAAAGTCAACGTCGCCAGGATCCCAACAATCGCGATGGCCGACAGAAGCTCCAACAGTGTGAAGCCTGAAGTCATCGCCCGACGGCGGAAATTTTTGGAATCTCGGTCTTTAGGGAGTCTGCCCATAATTGATATCCCGCTTCGCTCAGGTGAACTCCATCCCGATAATAGCGATCGTTCAGGGTTCCATCCGGATGGAGAAATGAACCGCTGATATCAACGTAGAAGACGCTTTTTTTATCGGCCCATCCGCTGAGGATGCGATTGGCGGCATCATTGTTTTTTCTGTAGGCATCTTCGGTTGTGGCTCCTCTTGGGAAGATGCCATAGAGGAGGATTTTGGTGTCGGGGAATTTTGAGCGGATGGCCTCGATGATCGCCTCGGTTCCTGCCGCGATTTGCTCCGGGGAGTCCTGACGCTGTCCGGTATTATTTGTTCCGATCATTAACACGACGGCCTGGGGAGCGGCGGGCGTGTCGAGATTTCCGTGAAGCAACCGCCAAAGGACATGTTCTGTGCGGTCGCCGCTGACAGCAAAGGTGGCAGGTTTGAATTCGGAAAGCTGATTCCAGACCTTGCGCCCGGTGTCTGGATTGGCCTCCCACTCCCAAGTGATGGAGTCGCCGATGAACATGACCTCGAAGCCCCCTTTGGCGGCTTTTTGATTCAGAACCGTGTGGCTGTCGAGGCACCATTGCTCAGGGCGGGGCTGCGGGGCGGTCGCGGGATGGAGGGCATCTGAGTCGGAGGCCAGAGCAAACAGGGCGGACATTTGTAATAAAATAAAAAACAGGAATGACATCGTTTACAAATCGCGGATTTTCACGGCTTCCTGACGGCCCACTGACATCTCAGCAGCTTCACAGACCTTCATGGTTTCCAAGGCGTCTTCAGGAGAGATCGAAGGAGGGAGACCTTCCTGAACCCGTCGGACGATGTCGTGGGTTTGGTCGTGGGTGTTGTGGAAATAAAAGTGATCCTGTTCTTTCGGCCAGGTGATGGTCTCCTCGATTTTGCTTTCGAATCCCCTGGGAGTTTCCCGGTAGGCCCAGCGTTTGATCGTGCGATTGAAGACATCGGTTTCGGCTCCACCGGATGCTCCCATGACGAGGTAACGCAATTCGTGGCCGGTGTCCTTTTGCCGGTCGAGCATGTCCTGGAGCGGATCGTCGGTATCCGTCGTCTCCCCAAAGGGCATGTAAAAGGTGAGGTGGCTGACTCCGCCGTTGGCGAGGCGGCAAGTGGCCTGGTAATTATCCCGCACTTCGTAGTAGGAAACGATATTGGGCGAGGAGAGAGCATAGACCTCCTCAACCTCGCTGCCCGACCACCACCGGGGCAAATCCACATAGTGGGAGAGCTTTTCTCCAAACATGCTTCCACCCGTGGCGTTTTTGACGCGCCACGAGGAAGATCTCCAGTATTCCTCAGCAATGTAGTTGCACTGGATGTTACGGATTTCTCCCAGCTTTCCCTCGTCAATCCACTTTTTCACAGTCGAGTACAGGAGGGAATACCGGAGTTCAAAGCCGATCTGGAGGAAACCCTTGAGCCGCGCGGCTTCCCGGGCCATCTCAACCGCATCAGGCAGGCTGTTTGCCATCGGCTTTTCGCACATGACCGCCTTCCCGGCCCGCAGGGCGGCAAGGGCAAGGTCTTTATGGGCGGCGTTCGAGGCGGTGATGAAAACCAGCTTCAGCCGGGGATCATCCAGGGTTTTTTCCAGGGATGTCGAGCCTTCGACCCCACATTCCCGGCGCGTCTTCTCGAGCGACTCCCGGCTGGTGTCGTAGGCTGTGATTTCCTGCACTGTCCCGCATTTTTGCAAATGCCCAATCACCGTGCGCCCCATGGCACCGGCTCCCAATATCGCGACTCTCATGAAGATCTGCCAGTCCCGTTTTACGAGTTTTTCCGGTGTCGCTTTCTGAGATAGAGGAGTCCCAGCCCCATTCCAAGCAGGGCCAACATGGCGGGCTCGGGAATCGCCAGCGTGTCAAACTGCGTGCGGGCGATGTTCGATATGCGCACTTCGTCAATTTCTCCCCGGAAGTAGCTATCGCCATTGTTGCCATAGAAGTTGCTCATATTCAAATCCCGGGTTGCATTATTGCCAGATTGCCCCACCAGCATGGCTTTTGAGGCATCGGTGTAATCCGCTGTGGGGGTGGTGGTGCTATTTCCGACATTGTCGTAAAATTTGTAAGTAAAATTACCACCTCCGATCGGTGTTCCCGTGACCGCGATGTGGTACCAGGTATCGGCCACCCAATTCAGGTTGTAGCCAACTGTCCACGAGCGGTTCGGCCCTCCAGAATCGCCCAGAGCCAGGTGGAATGTTCCGCTGCTGTGACGGAGAATGGAAAAAACGTAATCATTGAGGCCAGACGCAGTGGGTTGGATGGCAATGACCGGGCTATTCGTTCCATTAGCCATGTTGAAAAAATCCGCCGAGGGTTTCACCCAGGCTTCTATTGTAAAAGCCGAAGTGGGCAGATTGTACAGCAGGGAACTCGTGCCGGGCGTCGTCGAATCCTGCCAGCGGGTCATTCCGGTGAGTTCGTCATTACCCTTTGTCGAATTCCCCATGCCGGGCTGGGAAGGCAAGCCGGAGGTGGCCGTGGAGAGATAAGTGGCATTTCGGCCATTGCCGCTGCTGTCCACTGCGGTTGTCGCGTTACTGCTCTCATCGAAGTGATAGAGGAACAGGGTGTTGACATCCGTGGAGTAGGGGATTTGAGCCCACGCGGTGCTGGTGAGGAGAGCCAAGGCTCCCACGATGGAGTTGGTTATTGTTTTCATTGTTTTGTGTTGTTGATGGTTTTGTTGGGTGTTTGGGAATCCGTCATTTATTAGCCAGGGTTTCAAACTCAGTTCGGGCGATGTTCGAGATGCGCACCTCGTCAATCTGGCCCGGGAAATAGCTTTCTCCGTTGTTTCCGTAATAGTTTCCGATTTCGAGGGATCGCGGATCTGCGGAAGAGTTTTGCGGTTCGAGTGGGGTGTTGACAGTCGAATAAATCGGAGTTGGGCTGATCGAGGTATCGCCTGCCGGGTTGCTGAAGAAGGAGTAGCGGAAACCGTCTGCGACTTCCTCGCCGGTGACGGCCACATGATACCACTCGCCGATCTTCCAATCCAACGGCGCGGTATGCGTCCAGGAACGGTTGGGACCTCCCATGTCGCCGATCGCCAAATAATACTTTCCATCAGCAGCATGCACGCTGAACGAAAAATCCGCATAAGGGGCGCCATCGGCTTGAATCACAACCAAATGTCGGTTTTCGGATTTAAAATTTTCAAATTCCGGTCCCGGTTTTACCCAGGCTTCGATGGTAAACTCCCCGGAGGGGAGTTTGCTGGAGTTTGGACATTCTGCGGTCGTCCGCACGGGGTTTTATGCGGCGGCCATAAGGGTTGCCGGGGTCAAGTGCTGCGTTCGTGG
>JAJTZA010000049.1 GCA_021463905.1 Terrimicrobiaceae bacterium
ACAGAAATGGATTGCCAGGGAGTGTGCGGACTGGATTCGCGAAAAGGTGGATGTCCGAACCGTCGTTCGGGAAGGATTCCTGCACGGCAAACTCTATCACGTCGTGAATGGCGGGACGGAAAATGCTGTTCTCGGCAGTTCCAATTTCACCGTGCGGGGCCTTGGACTGGGTGCCGCCGGAAACAACATCGAGTTGAACCTCGAAGTTGACAGCTCCCGCGACCGCGCCGATCTCAAATGCTGGTTCAACGAATTGTGGGACGACAAGGCGTTGGTCCGCGACGTCAAGGCGGAGGTGATCGCGTATCTGGAGAAAATCTACGAGAACCATTCTCCCGAGTTCATTTACTATCTCACCCTTTTCCATATCTTCCGCGAATATCTCGACGGTGAAAAGAACGTGGATGAAGCATTGCGTCAGACAACGCTTCTGGAGACGAAAGTCTGGAGCCGGCTCTTTGCTTTTCAAAAGGACGGAGTCAAGGGTGCCATCAACCGCATCCTGACGCACAATGGCTGCATTCTGGCCGATAGCGTTGGACTTGGAAAAACCTACGAGGCTCTCGCGGTCATTAAGTATTTTGAACTCCGCAACGAGCGCGTCCTGGTTCTTTGCCCGAAGAAGCTGATGCGGAACTGGACGGTTTTCCGCTCTCCCGAGCGGTTGAACCCATTCGACGAAGACCGGTTTCGCTACGATGTCTTTGCGCACACTGACCTGAGCCGCGCAACCGGCATCGTTAACGGCGTGCAACTGGCCAACGTGAATTGGGGCAATTATGACCTCGTCGTCATTGATGAGTCGCATAATTTTCGGAATAATGCTTTCGGTACTCCCAAACAGGACGGCACGCCCCGTCGCACCCGCTACGAACGCTTGATTGAGGACATCATCTCCAGTGGCGTCCGAACCAAGGTGCTCCTTCTTTCGGCGACTCCGGTGAACAATCAATTGGCTGATCTCCGCAATCAGATTTCTTTCATTGCCGGTGGTGATGTCGCCCGCGCGGGGGAATCCGATGCTGCATTTGCGGAAAAGCTCGGCATCCAGAGCGTCAAGGAAACCACCCGCCTTGCCCAGCAAAGGTTCACCCAATGGGCAAAGGAGCCAGCGGCGAAGCGGAATACCCGCGACCTGATTGCCTCCCTTGGCAGCGATTTTTTCAAACTCCTCGACGGCCTTTCCATCGCGCGTTCACGCCGCCAGATCAAACGCCATTACCAAAAGGAAATGGAACGCCTCGGCGGATTCCCCGAACGCGGCAACAAAGGCAGGCCCGATTCCATTTTTCCGGACATTGACACGGAGAAGAAGTTCCTTTCTTTCGAGCAACTCGATCAGGAGATCAGCACCCTCAAGCTCTCGCTTTATCACCCGACGACTTATCTCCGCACGGATCTGTCCGAATCCATCCGAGCCGGGTACGAAGCCAAGATTGGCAACTTCAACCAGGAAGGCCGTGAACGCATCCTGATTGCCATGATGAAGGTGAACTTCCTCAAGCGCCTCGAAAGCTCCGTGGATTCCTTCCGCCTTACCCTCCAGCGTACGATTGAGAAAATTGACCGACTCGAAGCGCGCATTGCAGCTTTTGAGGAACACCGGAACGAGTCCGAGATTGATTATGAATCCCTCGCACCGTCCGACTTTGATGATCCCGAGGACGGCGAGGAAGAATTCCTCATTGGAGGAAAACACCGCATCCACCTTGCGCACCTGCGCATTGAGGAGTGGCTGAAGGCTGTCCGGCATGACCGTGTCCAACTCCAATATCTCCTCGAAAAGACGGAGCCCATCGGCCCATCGCGCGATGCCAAGCTTCTCGCCCTGCGTGGGCGAATCGCCGCCAAGGTCCAAAAGCCCACGATCACGCGCGACGGGAGGCAGAACCGGAAGGTGCTGATCTTTACCGCGTTTGCCGACACGGCCATCTACCTCTACAACAATCTCCATCAGTGGGCTCGCGAGGAACTCGGTGTTCACATCGCACTGGTTCAGGGAACCGGTGACAATAAGACCACCCTCGGCAAGACGGATTTCGAGCACATCCTCACGAATTTTTCTCCGATTGCCAAACAACGCTCCGAACAACCCAATTTCCCGCAGACGGAGGAAATTGACATCCTGATCGCCACGGACTGCATTTCGGAGGGCCAGAACCTTCAGGACTGCGATCTCCTCATCAATTACGACATCCACTGGAACCCCGTGCGCATCATCCAGCGGTTCGGGCGCATTGACCGCATTGGCAGCCGCAACGCCGAGGTGAACCTCATCAACTTCTGGCCGACCAAAGATCTCGACCGCTACCTCAACGTGAAACACCGGGTTGAGGCTCGCATGGCGCTCGTGGACCTCACGGCCTCCGGCGAGGATAACCTGCTCGAACCCGAGCAGATCAAGGATCTCATTGCGACGGACATGCGTTATCGCGACCGGCAACTTGCCCGACTCAAGGACGAAATTCTTGACCTTGAAGACCTCACCGATGACACCGTTTCGCTCACCGATTTCTCCCTCGATGATTTCCGGCTCGATCTCCTTCGCTTCCTCGAAGCCAACCGTGCCCTGCTCGAAGAGGCGGAACTCGGGCTTTATGCCGTCGTGCCGCCGGTCGCTGAGAAGCTCGCCTGCAAACCTGGCGTGATATTTTGCCTCCGGCAGCTCAACGGCACCGCACCGCGCGAGAAATCCGTTGTCGTCAATCCGCTCCAGCCCCACTTCCTTGTGTACATCCACGACGACGGCAGCGTGCGCTTCACCTTCGCCCAGCCGAAGCAATCGCTCGAACTCCTCCAAGCGCTTTGCGCCGGACAGTCCTCCGCAAATCAAACCCTCTGTGA
>JAJTZA010000005.1 GCA_021463905.1 Terrimicrobiaceae bacterium
GAGAGCGTCTTTCCGCCCCCTGTCGGAACGGTCAGCGAGAAAAAGCCCTGCGACTGGGTGCCTGCCTCACGACAGGCGTCAAAAATTTGATTACGAAGCGTTCCCAACGAGCTGCCTGGATTTTGCGCCTGCTTCCGTGCGCGCTCCTGCTCGACGTGCTCCAAGAGACGCTCTGCAAGCAAAGGTGCGTCAGCGGGCGGCGAGGTCGGCCAGCATGCGGTATCGAGCCGGTCTGCATCCACGAGACAGGAGAACAGCATACGCACATAGAGATCGGCAGCGAGTTCAGGCTGTGCGGCCGATTCAAGGAAGCTGGGAATGCCGGGTGGTTTCGGCAGAGGGCCGGTCTCGGATTCCAATCGCCGGACGATGGTTGCCACAGAATTAACAATCGCTGGCTTTGAGGCGGCCGCTTGCGCATCGCTCAGGTTGTGCAGCCCGGCATGATGTCCGGCGACGGCGAGAAAAGCTCCCATCTGCTGGTGCGGCTGCAAAGCCCATGCGGAGCCGTAGATGGCGTGTTGCGTCTCAACGCTGCTGCTGCGTTCCCCGCGCAGATACGCTTGAAATTCGTTGCGATACTTCCCCAAGTCATGCAGCAGCCCGGCGAGTTCGGCTTCGTTTTCAAAGTTAAGTGGAGCGGCGAATCGTTTTGCAAGCACTGCGACATTTCGAAGATGGATATGCAATGGCTGCCATTGACCAGAGCTTTCCGACAGCGGACGCCCTTGCTCATCCTCGGCAGTGTGCGCATAAAAAGTCATGGCTCGATGTCAACTGGGGTTGTTTATCAAAGCATTACGATTTGTAACGGCTTGGAAAAACGCTGGGAAGGTCTGAGGCATGGGGTTTACGGCAGGATGACTATTCCATTAAAGCATCAATGAGCGAAGTTGGGAAGATGGTGGGTGTCATTTCTTTTTTGGAGGCTTGGGTTTGAATTCTTCGTTGACGATGTCGGAGAGATTCGCGCGGAGGTCGGCTTGTTCTTCGCGGGTGAGAGGGGCGGATTCGGCGAGCTTGCGAATGGCGGCGGTTTTGCGGCTGATGGCGGCGTAGGCGGCCGAGTGTCCATCGGCGGAGTCGTGGAAGTGTGCCGTGTTTTGGGCACTGATGTTTAATTCGGATGCCGTGGCAATGGCGTCCTGGTTGGCCCCGAGGAAAAAGAATTGCCAGTCGTGATTGTCGCGCAGGTGGGCAATTTTGTCGGAAATTTGCCGATGGGTGAATTTATGGGAAGCGTTCTCCATGCCATCAGTAAGTATGGCGATGATGATTTGCTTGGGGCGTTGGTCGGTGCTCATTTTTTCGAGACGGGCGTGGAGGTTGTCGAGGGTTTGCCCCATGGCGTCGAGGAGTGCGGTGGAGCCGCGTGGAACGAATGTGGTGGTGTCGAGTTCCACAACTTCGGAGATGGGGATGGAGGCGCAGGGGACTTCGTATTGGTCATCAAAAAGGACGAGTGTGAAGCGGGCATTTGTGGAGGTTTTTTTTTGATCGTGGAGGAATTTGTTGAAGCCGGCGATGGCGGGTTCGAGGTGGGATTGCATCGAGCCGGAACGATCGAGGATGAAGGAGATTTCGGTGGTGAATGTTTTCATAACGGGCGAATCCTAGCGGATGGGGTGGGACATCCACGGGGGTAGGCCAAAATTGTTTTTTTGGCTGTTTTTCAGAATTTTAGTGCTCTTCCACGTTGCCTCAATAAAAAAATCACTTTTTGGGGAAAGGCAGGGCGAGGAGCGCGGCGATTCCGCGAATCCGCCGCGAAGCCGCGAAAAAACCGGCCAAGAAATTAAATTGCACTACACAAAATCTCATTCATAATTCTGCCTCACATTTTGGCGCGGTTAGCTCAGCGGTAGAGCACTGCCTTGACACGGCAGGGGTCACAGGTTCGAACCCTGTATCGCGCACCAGCTTTTTCCAAAGCCGACATAGCACAGCGGTAGTGCAGCTGATTTGTAATCAGCAGGTCGTCGGTTCGAATCCGACTGTCGGCTCGGTGTGTTTTCGCGAGGACGAAAAGACGTTTTGCGCCGATGAGAACGGAGCCTCGCGACGATGAGAAACGGAGCCCGTTTGGCGGACAAAACGCAAAAATAAGCGTGCCGCCGCCAAATCCAGCGAACGGGGATGCTTCCGATGATCTCCAAAAAGCAGACCGAGACGTACGGTGCCCCGCGACGCGCCTCCCATGAACTCTCCCATATTTTCTCACCCGCTTTTGATCACACCCTGTCCCGGGCGGTCTGCAACTTCATTCTTCACAAGTTTTTCGGGAGCGGATAAGAGTACCGGCTTATGGCCAACTACGATTTGATTGTCATTGGTGCGGGACCGGCAGGGTATGTCGGAGCGATCCGTGCTGCGCAGCTGGGGAAAAAGGTCGCCGTGGTGGATTCCGAGCGGGGAGGCGGAACCTGCAACAATCATGGTTGCATCCCCACCAAGGCACTGTTGAAAAACGCCGAACTGTACCAGGAAGTCAAAACCCGCGCATCGGAGTTTGGGTTGAAGTTCACCGGTCTGGAATACGATTGGGCGACCATTATCAAGCGAGCCCGTACGGTTTCGGAAAAAGGCTCTGCCGGCCTCGATTATCTCTTCAAAAAAAACAAGATTACCTTCCTTCGGGGTTCAGCATCCCTCGAGAAAGCCGGGGAGGTTGTGGTGAAAGCCGAGGGGGGGAAGGAGGAAAGGCTGTCCGCTCCCAAGGTTCTTGTGGCGACGGGCTGCGTCTCGCGTCCGCTGCCGGGTTTGCCATTCGATGGCAAGACGGTGATTGGCTCGAAGGAAGCGCTGAGGCTTTCGACTCAACCCAAGTCGGTGGTTGTGATTGGTGCGGGAGCCATTGGGATCGAGTTTGCATATTTTTGGAATGCGTTTGGGACAAAGGTGACCGTGGTGGAGATGATGCCCAACATCCTGCCGTTGGAAGACACCGAGGTCTCGCAGGCATTGGAAAAATCCCTGGCAAAGCAGGGTCTCACCTTGTTGACCGGTCATAAAACCGTGAAAACGCAATCGAGCGACAAGGGGGTGAAGATCACAGTGGCAGACGGGAAGGGGGCTGAGAAGACGATCGAGGCTGAGCTGGCTCTGGTGGCCATTGGGGTGTCTCCCGTTCTGCCGGGTGGCAAGCTCCAGTTGGGACTTACCGATCGCGGATATATTCAGACCAACGACCGCTACGAGACGACTGTTCCGGGTGTTTACGCGGCGGGGGACATTATCGGCCCGCCCTGGCTGGCCCACGTTGCGAGTTATGAAGCGGTACAGGCTGTTGAGGGGATGTTCCGGCCCGGCAGCACACCGCGCAAAGTGGCGATATTTCCCGGGTGTACGTATTGTCACCCGCAGGTGGCCAGCATTGGCCTCACCGAGCGGGCCGCAAAGGAAAAAGGCCTCAAATTCAAAATTGGCAAGTTCCCATTTATGGCCAGCGGCAAAGCGCGCGCCATCGGAGAAACCGAGGGCTTCGTCAAGCTCATCGTCGGAGACCCGCACGGGGAAATCCTGGGTGCGCACCTGATCGGGCCCGATGCCACGGAAATGCTGGCCGAGATCGGCCTGGCCATGAGCGCCGAGCTGACCCTGGATGAAATCCACGCGACGATCTACGCCCATCCGACCCTGAGCGAATCCATCCACGAAGCCGCTCTGGCTGCTGACGGTCACCCGCTCCACACCTAAACGCGCTCCACGCTCATTTTGTTCTGTTATGTCCGTTCCTAAAGTTCTGGTTGCCGACCCCATTTCTCAACGTGGAGTTGAAGAACTGGCTGCCGGCGGGTGTCTGGAGGTGGTTGTGCGCACGGGGCTTTCCGAAGAGGAAATCCTTTCCATCATAGGGAAGTTCGAGGCGGTGGTAGTTCGGAGTCAGACAAAAATCACCGCACGGGTTCTTGAGGCGGGGGGACGGCTGAAAGTGGTCGGACGCGCCGGTGTCGGAGTGGACAACGTGGATGTGGATGCTGCCACGCGTCGCGGGGTGATTGTCATGAACACTCCCGGCGGCAACACCATTTCCACTGCCGAACACACCTTTTCATTGCTGGTCTCCACCGCACGCAACATCCCCCAGGCGCACGCGACCGTCAAAGCCGGCGAATGGAACCGCAAAAAATTTGAGGGTGTTGAACTTTGCAACAAGACGCTGGGCATCCTGGGCATGGGGCGCATTGGCAGCGAGATTGCGCGCCGGGCCATCGCCTTTGGCATGCGCGTGCTGGCCTACGATCCGTACCTGTCTCCCTCCAAGGCGCGCACCCTCCAAGTCGAGCTGATCGAGGATATCGAGGAACTGCTGCCCCGCGCGGATTTCCTGACCCTCCACATGCCCCTGACGCAGGAGACCCGTCACATGTTGGACGCCCGGCGGCTGGCTCTCTGCAAAAAGGGAGTGCGCGTGATCAATTGCGCCCGGGGAGGGCTGGTGGACGAGGCCGCACTTGCCGAAGCCATTCAGTCCGGGCACGTTACGGGTGCCGCGCTGGATGTCTATGAAATTGAGCCACCCCCTGCGGATTTCCCCCTGCGCGACCTGGAGTCCGTCGTTTTCACCCCCCACCTCGGAGCCAGCACGGCGGAAGCCCAGGAAAATGTCGGCATTGAAATCGCGGCGGCCATCCGCGCCCTCCTCCTGGAAGGCGAAATCCGCAATGCGGTCAATATGCCCAGCATTGACGCCAAGACGGCCGCCGCCGTCCGGCCCTACCTCGTGCTGGGAGACAAACTGGGACGCTTTGCTGCCCAGCTTGCTCCCAAACGCAATGACCGTGTCGAAATCGTTTACGGCGGACGCGCTGCCGACATGCCCGCCGGTGCCATCTCCCGCGCCATCCTGACCGGCTTCCTCAAACACGTGGGCGGCGAGGAAATCAACAGCGTCAACTGCCACACCATGGCGGCCTCGCTTGGCCTGGAAATCCAGGAGACCCGCTCCAACGAGCAGGCCGACTTCAATGAATGGCTGCGGGTGGCTGTTTCCAGCGGCGAAGTGCGTGTGTCGGTGATGGGTGCGTTTTTTGGGGCGAGAAACGAGTCGCGTATTGTTCGAGTGAACGACCGTCCGGTGGAGGTGACGCCTTCCGGCGTGGTGCTCCTGCTTGAGAACGACGACGTGCCGGGCATTGTCGGGCGGGTGGGTACGTTGTTGGGGAATCATCGGATCAACATCGCCAGCATGAGCCTCTCAAGAACCGAAGCCGGCGGGCGTGCGCTCACCCTGCTCAACCTCGACAGCATCCCGCAGCCGGAGACCCTGGTCGAGCTTGTTGCCTTCCCTTCCATTGCCTCCGCCAAAGTCATCATTCTCTAACGAACCCGCCACGATTGACAAAGACGCTTCGGAGCGAGATAACCATGAGCGGAAGCGCTGAACGTGGCCGCTTCGCCAAAATGACACCCCGCGATGCTTAAAAAAGTCATCCTCACCAACATCTACACCAACAAGAACCTCGAGGTTGTCGTAGATACGACCGAGGACGCGAAGGCGGTCCTTGGTGCGGGGAAGGCACCCAATGAAACCGCTGCCGTCTCCGACATCACCGGCATTGATGAGGTGGTTCATCGCGCAACGACCAAGGCGCCCGCGCTCGATGAGATGGTGGATTTTTTCTCCGGATTCGCGCGGTGTCTCGAGCGCAACATTTCAACGGTCAAGAGCCTTGAACTGCTGGCTCCCAGGCTGCGTTCGCCGCGCTACCGGGGTGCGGTGGCCGATATTGCCACGCGCATCATGGGAGGCGAGCGGTTGAGCGACGCCTTTGCGGCGCAGGATCTCTTTCCCACGGATGTGATCGCGCTCATTCAAGCGGGAGAGGAGAGCGGGCAGATTCACCAGGTCTTTCACCAGATCACGCAGGGGCGTCAGAAATCCCTCCGTATTTTGCGCAAGCTGAAGGCAGGGATGATCTATCCGTGCATCGTGCTTGTGCTGGCCCTGGCGGTGGTGTTGATCATGGCCTTCACGTTGATTCCGGCGATCTCGAAGCTCTATGTCTCGATGAACGCGCAATTGCCCCTGGCCACTGAGATCATGATCGGCTTCTCGAAAATCCTGATCGGTCAGCCCTACCTGGCTCTGATTCCCATCGGAGCGGTCATCCTGCTTTTCAAGTACTGGAGCCGCATTTACAAGACCCCGACGGTTCAGATCGCTTTGACCCGGCTGCCGACCATTGGGAACCTGATCCGCAAGACGGCCGCGATGGTCAGCTTTCGCACGCTGGCACTGCTCCTCCACTCAAACGTCCGCATTGTCACCGCCCTGGAAATCACATCGAAGAGTGCCAACCACGTGGAGTTCGAACAGTTTTTCTTGAAAGTCCGGGATCATATCGTGGAAGGGCTTTCGCTCCCGGAGAGCTTTCTTATGGAATCCTACCGGCTGGGTGGCGACGGGCGCACTGTGGCTGCGGTGGTGCAGATGGCCGGGGAGACCGGCGGCGTCAACGAAATGCTCGATGAAATCGCCGCCGACTATGAGGAAGAACTCGATACCATTGCCGCGCAGATTGATAAAATTCTCGAGCCGGTCACGCTGGTGATGATGGGGGTGATCGTGGGAGGCCTCGTCTATGCCATCTATGGCCCGATTTTCAACCTGAGCAAAGTGATTCTTCCTCAGAAGCCGGCAGCGGGCGCTTCTTCGAAGGCTCCGTGAAGCTCACCACCCAGACCGTTTATTCGAAGGCGCTCGCCATCTATGTGGCACTCTCTTTTCTCCTGGGGATCGGTGTCGTTTCACTGACGCAGACCATCATCGTTCGTGAGTTCCACGCCACCGAGCGCCGGGAGATGCAGGGTGCGGTGCAGAGGTTGCAGGTTCTTCTGGGTCAGGAGATGGAGGCTGTTGCGAAAAATTTGCGGGAATGGGCGAGATGGCGCACGGATGGAATTGTTTCGTCGCGCGACCTCCAGCAGTTGAATTTCGATTATTTTGCCGTCCTGTCTGCTGACGGCCACCCCGTCGAGGTGATGATCAACCGGCTGAAATCGGATCCCTCCGCACCCTTGTCCGAAAAACAATGGATATCCTCGCTCATGGAGGAGGGAGCATCCGAGCGACAAGCCTATGTTGTCATTCAGGATCATCTGGGCTTTGCGTCGTGGTTGCCCAACCCGCCGGATCATCCGGAGGGGTCTGTGGCTCTTGCAGTGAGACTGCTGGGTGGAGCCCCTCTGAAATTTTTGGAGACCCTCCTTGGGGGGGACTTTCAGTTTGAAGTGCTGCGTCATGCACAGGTCGTTCTGCCTGGAGGCGAGGCGATCCTGGCCATGCTCAGCACGGACGAAATTATTGTGGAAGCGAAGTCGAACGACAAAATCCAGGCGCGGTTTTTGCTTCGGGGGCCTGCGAACGAGCCGTTGGGGATTGCGAAGCTCACGCAGAACCGTCCCTTGGAAGCGGGGGCGGCGGCCAGCGTGCGCGTGTTTTTGACCGTGCTGGTCCTGGCCAGTGGCGTGTTGTTTGTGGTCATTTGGATATTGCTGGATCGTACCATCCTGCGCCGGATTCGCGAGCTGACCCGACAAGTGGAGGCGGAGCAAGCCAAGGGGCTCCTGCCGGTCCGCCTCGATTTTCGCGGCGAAGACGAGCTGGGGCTGCTCGCGCGGCGCATTGAGAGTCTGGCGCTTCAGTTGGAAAACATGCAGTCCCGGTATCGCCAGGTCGTCGAGGATCAGACGGAATCCATCTGCCGGTTTAACGAGCAATTCGCCGCGCTCTTTTCGAACGCCGCATTCCGGCGGATGTTTCTGGGTGCTGCCGAGCGCATCCCTACGCGTCTCCCGGAGTGCATCCCTGCAGAAGCCATGGAGTTTCTCAATAAAAAATTCCAACGCTTGTACGCCAATTCTCCGATCGTCACATTCCAGCATTCGATCCGCCTGTCCTCGGGCCGTGTGGTGTGGTTCCGGAGTACGCTGCGGAGAAATTTTACTCCGGAGGGGGTTTCCTGCGGCGGCCAGTGGGTCGCGGCGGATGTCACGCCCCAGGTGGAGGCGGAGCGGAGCGTTCAGGAATCCGAACACCAGCTCCGCCAGCTCTCGGCGCGCCTCCTTCACCTGCAGGACGAGGAGCGGCGACGGATTGCCCGCGAATTGCACGACTCGACCGCACAAAACCTCTCCGCTCTTGAAATGAATGTGAGCCTCCTGGACCCGCTGGCCCGGGACGAATCCAGCCGGCGCATTGTCGAGGAAACCCGACGCATCGCCAGGGATTGCTGCCAGGAACTGCGCAATATCTCCTACCTGCTGCATCCCCCGCTGCTGGATGAGGTGGGTCTGCTTTTTGCACTGCGCTGGTTTGTGGATGGATTTGTCGCCCGAACGGGCATCCAGGCGGAGATGGATGTCGGCGACCATTTTCCGAGATTTGACCGGGACATCGAGACCACGATTTTCCGGGTGGTGCAGGAGGCCGCCAGCAACATCTACCGGCACTCCGGAGCGACCAGTGCCAGGTTCAAGCTGGATTATGACAGACAGTTGGGCGTGACATTGAGTATTTCCGACAATGGAACCGGGTTTCCGGAGTCGGGCACTGGCCCATCGTCTGGAGGGATCGGGCTGGCGGGCATGCGCGAGCGCATCGCGCAGTTGGGAGGGGAAATGCGAATCCAATCCTCGCCACAGGGCGTCAGTTTGACTATTAAAATTCCCAAAGATCCGATCCATGCCAAAGAGTGAGAAAATTCGCGTGGTCATTGCCGATGATCACGAGATTGTGCGCCAGGGAGTTCGTAATATTCTGGAGGCGGCGGGAGGCATTGAGCTGTGTGGTGAGGCGACCACCGGTCGGGATGCGGTCGCCCTCTGTGAAAAGTCTTCTCCCGATGTTGCAATTCTCGATATCAGCATGCCGGGCCTGAATGGGATTGATGCCGCCCGGCAAATTCTCAAAATCCGTCCGAAAACCCGGATACTGATCTTCACTGTCCACGATGCCGAACGGCTCGTCTATGAAGTCGTCGAAGCCGGCGCACACGGATACATCCTCAAGTCCGACGCAAGCCGCCACCTCGGTGCCGCCGTCAAAGCCGTGCTGGAAGGCCGGCACTACTTCAGCTCCCAGGTTTCCGAAGTTCTCTTCGATAGCTTCCGAAATAAAAATCTGCCCCACACACGCAGCGAAGACCCGACCGCCAAGCCCAGCAACCGCGAACGCGAAATCATCCAGCTCCTCGCCGAAGGCAAGAGCAACAAGGAAGTGGCCGCCAGCCTCGGCATCAGCGTCAAAACTGCGGAGACTCACCGCGCAGCCATCATGCGCAAACTCGGCTTTCACTCGATCGGCGAACTTGTCCGTTACGCCGTCCGAAATCACATCATCGAGGCCTGAACGAATTTTGGCCCGGACGCGAAAAATCATGGCAGGGGCGGGTGCGCCGCGATAAAATCCCATCATGCAGAACGATTGGGACATCAAGGGGCGCGGCCACCATTGCGCAAAATCCGGACGCGAATTTTCCGAGGGCGAGTATTTTTACACGCAATTGTTTCGTGAGGCGGATGGGTTCCGTCGCGAGGATTTGAGCGAGGAGGCGTGGGTGGAGCGCAATGACAATATCCAGCCATTCTCGTTCTGGCGGTCAAAATACGAGGCACCGCCCCCCCCTCTGCCTGAGCCGCTTCCGAAGGATGATGCGGAGAGTCTCCTGCGGGCATTGCTGACCGAGGGGAGCGCCGCGAATGCGAATGCCGCCTACATTCTGGCACTGATGCTCGAGCGTAAAAAGCTGTTGATTCCTGAACCGTCCACCGAGCCGGACTTGCTCGTTTATACGCACGCTGACACCGGAGAATCCCTGGTGGTGAGGAATCCCGCGCTGTCCTTGGATCAAATTCCGGCTGTACAGCGCGAAGTCACCGAGCTGCTGGCCGGGAGTTTGCGGGCATGACTCCCCACACAGGCCGGGCTTCCTTGGATTGCCCGCCCCTGTTTCTCGCGCCGATGGCCGGGGTGACCAACACGGTCTTTCGGCGCATCTGCCGCCAGATGGGAGCGGATGTCCTGACCAGCGAGTTTGTTTCCGCCGAAGGCATCCTTCACCGCAATTCCCGAACACGGTGCTATCTGGAATTTGACGAATCGGAGCGGCCCTTTGGCATCCAGCTTTTTGGTGCCGAGCCGGAGCGTCTCGCCGAGGCGGCCCGGGTGCTGGTGGACTGGGTCGCGCCGGATTTCGTGGATTTAAATTTTGGGTGTCCGGTCAACAAGGTCGTTTGCAAAAATGGCGGATCTTCGCTGCTGCGGGATTGTCCGTTGTTGGGGCGGGTCGCCGGCGCGGTGGTCCGGGCAGTGTCACCCACTCCCGTCACCGCAAAAATTCGGATTGGCTGGGACGAGCGTTCGATCAATGCGTTGGAAACATCCCGCGTCCTCGTGGAGGAGGGGGTCTGTCGGCTGACCGTTCATGGCCGAACCAAATCGCAAGGTTATGCCGGAGTGGCCGACTGGGATGTGATTGCCGCCGTGGCAGCCTCGGTGACCATCCCCGTGGTGGGCAATGGTGACATTCGCTCCGGAGAAGACGCCGTGCGCCGCTGGCGGTCCTCGGGAGTTGCCGGGCTGATGATCGGACGCACCGCCATGTCGAACCCGTGGATATTTTCCGAGGTTCGCGCCGCGTTTACCGGCGAGGATTTCACGCAGCCGTCAGCGGCTGAACGTTGGAGTCTGATTCGCCGTCATTGCGTCGAGGAAATTGCATGGCGCGGTGATGAGGCGGTGGCCATGCGGGCTCTCCGCGCCCGGTTGATGGCCTACACGCGGGGGATGCCTGGAGGCCCGCGCCTGCGCGAGCGATTGGCGCGCGTGGGAAACCTGTCGGAGCTTGACGATATTGTGGCGGCTGCGGACGCGGCAGGCGTGTGATCAGGGGATGCGTCCGTCCCGCTCGGCGGCGACTCCTGCCGCAATCCTGTCCGCCAGCCGCTGCCGTGTCGAAGCCCTCTGCATGTACGAGTTGTCCCGCTCGTTGGAAAGGAAACCCATCTCGCAAAGGATGGCCGGGCGTTCGTTGTGGCGCAGCACATAGAACCGCGCGGTCTTGATGCCGCGGTTGGCGGCGGGATACGCGCGCAGCATCTCGCGCAGGGTATTGGCCGCCATTCGCCTCGACCGCAGGCTCGCATAATACACTTCCACCCCCCGCGCCCTCGAACGACGCGCCCAATTGTAGTGAACACTCACAAAAACAGAATTGGGGACACGATTGGAAATTGCGGTGCGGCGGGAGAGTGGAACGAAATAATCGCCCGTGCGCGTTTCCATCACGTGGAAGCCCTTTGAGCGGAGGCTTTTCGCCAGACGGCGCGCAGTGTCCAGGGTAAGGTTTTTTTCGCGAAGCCCCCTTCCCCGGAGGGGACGCGCACCCTGATCGTGCCCGCCGTGCCCGGCATCCACGATCACGGTGTCGAAGTGCCCCGCGCCCGGCCCGTGGCCCCCGCCCATCCCCGCGCAGCCGACCAGCCACATCACCCCGACCGACAGAAATACGCCCCGCGCACCTTTACCAAACATCGTCCCCTTCATGACACAGGAGGATATTCAAAGCAGATGCGCGTTCGAGTCGAGTACAAGCTCTGCCGGGAGCTCCCGGCCTGGCCCGGGGACACGGTTGCGCAGCGGATGGCCTTGGAAGCGAGCCGGTCGAGAGCGCGTATGGCGAGGACAATGTCGTCTTCGTGGGTGTCCTCGATGGCATTGTGGCTGAGACCGTGGAGGCTTTGAACGAAGATCATGGCGGTGGGGATTCCTGAGCGGGAGACTTCGGAGGCGTCGTGCAGCGGGCCGGAGGGGAGGGTATGGCAGGAGCCGGGGATCTCCTCGACGGCTTCGCACGCGAAAGCGATGAGCTGAGGGTCGAAGTGGACAGGGGCAATGTGACAAAGGCGGCTCCATGCGACGGTGCAGCCTGTCTCGTCGGCAAAGTGCCGCGAGGCGGTCATGGCTTCGTCGCGCATGGCCGCGAGAGCTTGCGGGTCGAGGTGACGCTGATCGAGGGTGATGTGGCATTCGGCGGCCACGCTGGTGACGATTCCCGGTTTGGTCACGCAGGAGCCAATGGTACAGACTCCTCCGTGCCGGTCGGCGATGCGGTGGATTTCCGGAGCCATGCGAGCGGCGGCAAGGAAGGCATCCTTGCGTCGTTTCATCGGTGTGCTGCCCGAGTGCGCCGCCTGTCCGGTGAAGGATATGGCATGACGCTCGACTCCGAAGGTGCCCGCCACGACTCCCAGAGGCAGGCCCAAATCCAGAAGTACGGGGCCTTGCTCGATGTGCAGTTCGAGATAAGCAAACGCACCCGCCCGCTCGATCTGAGCCTCGAGGACATTCTCAAAGGAAATATCCACGCGTCCGAGTGCCTCCGGCAGGGAGATGCCGTCCTTATCCGTGAGCTGGCGGGCTTCCGCCATATCCAAATGACCGGAAAACGCCGAGGATCCAAAAAGGCTTTTGCCAAACCGTGCGCCTTCCTCATCCGCCCAATCCACGAGGCGGATGGTCACCGGAGGACGCCCGTCGAACTCTCCGATAAACCGCCTCATCACCTCCAGCCCCGCAAGGGTGTTGAGACAGCCATCCAGCCAGCCCCCATTGGGCACCGAGTCCATGTGACCACCCAGGAGAAGCGCCTGCGGCGAGTCTCCCACAAGAGTTGACCAAAGATTGCCCGCTGCATCCCGATGCGTTTCAACGGGCAGCTCCGCCAGCTTGGACGCCAGCCAGTCGCGCGCACGCACCCAGGCGTCGGAAAATGCCACGCGCTGCGCACCGTGCTGATCGGAGGTCAGCTCACGGAGTTCCTTCAACTCCGCGAGGGTTCGCTGCGGGTCAAGGACGGCGGACATGAGCGCGGTATCAGCCTTGGGCGGTCAGCCAGCGCTCCGCCTCGATGGCGGCGGCGCAACCCTGTCCGGCGGCCGTAACAGCCTGACGGTAAACATGATCGGCCACATCCCCTGCCGCAAAAACGCCCGCAAGATTCGTGGTGGTTCCTGATTTTTGAATGAGGTAGCCGTCCGGGTTGGTTTCCAGCGCACCCCGGAATGGGCCGGTATTGGGATCATGGCCGATGGCGACAAAGACACATTGCAGGGCGACCTCGCGGGCCGCATCGGTTTTCGTATTTCGAAGGGCGACGCCCCGGACTTCACCGTTCTCGTTGGTGAGGTAGCTGGTGATGACGGAATCCCAGACCGGTTCAATTTTTGGATGGCCGAGCGCGCGTTCGGCCATGATCCTGGACGCACGGAGGGCATCCCGGCGGTGGATCAGGAACACCTTCGATGCAAACCGCGTGAGAAATATCGCCTCCTCGCAGGCCGAGTCTCCGCCTCCCACCACACCCACCGGCACATCACGATAAAACGCGCCATCACAGGTCGCGCAGGAAGTCAGCCCGCGTCCAATGAGCGCCTTCTCGCCGGGCAGCCCAAGGTAGCGGGGCGAAGCTCCGCCCGCGATGATGAGCGCACGGGTCTCCCGCCATGCGCCATCCACCAAAACCCTGCTGCTGACTCCCCGGTGCTCGAAACCCTCGATCGTGGCATACTCAAAACGCGCCCCAAACTTCTCAGCCTGCTTGCGCATGCGCATGATCAGCTCCGGCCCGTTGATACCCTCGGGAAACCCGGGAAAGTTCTCCACTTCCGTGGTGGTGGTTAATTGTCCGCCCGGCTGCCTCCCCTCGAAAACGAGGGGCGAAAGTCCGGCGCGAGCTGCGTAAATGGCGGCGGTCAAACCCGCACAGCCGCTTCCGATAATCACAATGTTCTCCATGAAGGGGTTCACTAAACACCATTCGCGGCAGCCACCCAAGAAAAGAAATCCGGTGCTTGGATTACGCGCCGGTTGCGTGTACACGTTTTTCAATGCGCAGACAGTCACTTTCCGAAGCCCGTATGATTCTTATCATTCTGGGGGTGGTATGGCTGGCCACGCTTTTCTTTTTTCCACCGGCTTCTGTTTTGGCCGCGCTGGCCATTCTCTTCACAGTGTACTTTTTTCGTGA
Organism: Terrimicrobiaceae bacterium; assembly: GCA_021463905.1. GTDB lineage: Bacteria > Verrucomicrobiota > Verrucomicrobiia > Chthoniobacterales > Terrimicrobiaceae > JAJTZA01. The sequence continues at coordinate 14,031 of JAJTZA010000005.1, forward strand.
TCCCAGGCGTGTGCCTCCGGCGGATGACCGTCTGGCGGTATCACCGGCGGATGGGAAGGTGGTGGCGGTGGAGGTCTGCGACGGCGACGGTCTGATCGCCGGGCCGGTGCGCCGGGTGGTGATTTTTCTCTCCGTATTGGATGTTCACATCAACCGCGCCCCCATCGCGGGTGTTGTCACGCAATCCGAACCGGCGGGGGGGCTGTTTTTGGATGCCCGCAATCCGCTTTCCTCGATTAAGAACGCGCGCAGAACCTGGGTGATTCGTGGTTCCGATGGTGCGGTGGTCGTACGCCAGATCACAGGAGCCATCGCGCGCCGCATCGTGGCATGGAAGCAGGTGGGCGATTATTTGGATCGTGGCGCCCGGTTTGGGATGATCCGTTTTGGTTCGCGGACTGAGGTGGATTTTCCCGAATCTTTTGAAATCCTCGTCAAACCCGGAGAGCGTGTTGCGGGCGGGCAAACCGCAATCGCCCGCCTGCCCAAGAAATGAGCGAGGGGAACCCCAAGATTTATTTGCTGCCGAATCTCATGACGGCCGGCAACCTGTTCTGTGGGTTCGCGGCGGTCCTGCGGATTATTGAAGCCGCGCTGGTGATGCAGGCCGGCGGTCATGTCGCGGGCCTTTATCACGAGGCGGTGGCGTTCATTCTCGGTGCCTGCGTGTTTGATCTGCTGGACGGGCGTCTCGCGCGCCTGGGAGGTCAGGAAAGCGCGTTTGGCCGGGAATTTGATTCGTTGGCGGATGTGGTTTCTTTCGGGCTGGCACCCGCGCTGCTGGTGTATCAAATCGTGTTGCGGGACTTTGCGAGGACCGGCTGGCTGATCGCGTTCGTCTACCTGCTCTGCGGGGCGCTCCGGTTGGCCCGTTTCAACTGCGTGAGTGCTCAGCCGCGCACCGACGACTCACCCGCTGGTGAGTTTGTCGGATTTCCCATACCCGCCGCCGCCGGCCTCATTGCCTCGCTGACCCTCCTGATGCTGTGGATTGAAGAGGGGGCACGGGAAATTGGCCTCTGGAAATTCGCGCTGCCTGCACTGCTGCTCTTTTTGTCGTTCATGATGTTCAGCCACGTCCGCTATCCCAGTTTCAAGGGATTGGGGTGGAGGACCCAGCGCTCGATTCCCAAATTCCTTCTCACGATCGTCGTGCTGGCCCTGGCAGCGATGAATTACGAGTGGATGCCCGCGCTGTTGTTTGTGGCGTTTCTCATTTACGGGTTTGTCAGGCCGTTCATATCAAAAACCCTGCGCAGTGAAATTGAGGAGGAGGAAGCCGATGAAAATCATTGACCGTTACGTGGGACTGGGCGTCTTCACCACGGCACTTTTTGGAGTGATCGTGCTGAGCATGGTTTTGGTGATCGGCAATATCTTCAAGGAACTGCTCGATCTGATTATCAACCACGACGTCCCCATCGAGACCCTGCTGGCATTCATGGCCTTCGTACTGCCGTTTTCCCTCACCTTCACCATTCCGTGGGGATTCCTCACCGCCATCCTGTTGTTTTTTGGAAGGATGTCCGCCGACAATGAGCTGACCGCGCTGCGCGCCAATGGCGTGAGTGTGCCCCGCGCCTGCATCCCCGTGTTCCTTTTGGCGGTGGTGCTGACCGCGCTCTGCTTTTGGATCAACATCGAGGTCGCGCCACGCGCCGAAGTACGGATGACACGGGCGGTCTTTGATATCGCCACCAGCAATCCCATCCGGCTGTTTTCTGCGGATGAAGTGGTGGATCAATTTCCCGACCGGCGCGTGTACGTGGGTGCCAAGGAGGGCGATCAGCTCAAAAACATCATTGTTTTCGAGATAGATGAAAAAAACCAGCCGATCAAAATGGTTCATGCGAAATCCGGCAGGTTGACGCCGGACCTGAAAAACACCCGGCTGCTCCTGCGGCTTTTCGACGCCCGCTTTGAGCAGCGCGATGCGAGTGAGCCGGACAATCTCACAAAAATCCGCCAGGGGATCGAAGTCGAGGAGGGTGTCTTCCCCATTTCCCTCAATCAATTTTACCAGGAGTTCCTGAGCGGACGGCGGCTCAGTTCCTACACCCTGGGCGAGCTGCGCGAGTTTATTGCGGCAGGAGCGGATGGACACATGACCGAGGCCAGGGTCGAGCTGCACAAACGCTTTGCGGTGTCGCTGGCCTGCGCCGCATTCGCGCTGATTGCCATCCCCCTCGGAGTGACCGCCCATCGCAAGGAAACTTCCGTGGGCTTCGGACTCAGCCTCATCGTGGCCTTCGCCTATTTCTTTTTTATCATCATGGCCGACACCTTCCGCAGCAATCCCGCCGCGCATCCGACCGTGCTCATTTGGATCCCCAATGTGTTGTTCGCATTGCTGGGTGGCTGGCTGTTTTGGAGGCTGAGTCGTCGCTGATGGACGAGCGCATCCCATGAAGAGCCTCCTTCGCTTTTTGGCGTTTTTTGCGGTGGTTGTCCTGGTGTTTGTGGTGGGCATGAGTTGGCGGGGAGGGTTTTCGCGCAGTGCACCGCCCGCTGCGCCTTTTCCACCCTCCGGCATTCTTGAGGCCGAGGATCGGGCCTTTACGGGTTTGGTGGCGGGTGCGCTGCCCAGTGTGGTCAGCATTGATGCCCTGCCGCCCGACGCGGTCAATCCCAGCCTGCGCGCTCTCAAATTTTTTCTTTATGGGCGACAAGGCAGTCCGCCTCCCCAGCTCGGCTCGGGTGTGATCGTCTCGAAGGAGGGACATGTGGTGACCAATTACCATGTCATCGAGGGGGCCGGTGCGGTGCGGATTCACCTGAATGATGGGCGGACGCTTCCCGCCCGCTACATGGGCGGCGACCGTCGCTCCGACATAGCCGTGTTGAAGATTGAAGGGGCTGACTTACAGCCGGTACGCTGGGGGGATTCGGATCGCGTGCTGATCGGCCAGCGCGTGTTTGCCGTGGGCAATCCACTGGGCCTTCAGGAGACCGTCACGCAAGGGATCATCAGCGGAAAAGGCCGCCGGAGCCTGAGCGAAGCCGCCAACGAATTTTTTCAGACCGATGCCGCGATCAATCGCGGAAACTCCGGAGGGCCGCTTCTCGATATGCGCGGAGAACTCATCGGCATCACCAGCATGATCACCGAGGGGAGTGACGGAATCGCATTCGCGATTCCATCGAACGTCGTACGCCGGGTCTATGAGGGCATCCGCGACCGGGGACGCTTTATCCGGCCCTGGTTTGGAGCCGTCATGCGCTCGCTCACCCCGGAGATGGCTGCCCAATTGGGAGCCTCTTCCCCTCGTGGTGCCCTTCTGGTGGGGACGGTGGAAGGCTCGCCCGCAGCCTCTGTGGGCCTCGAGCCTGGTGACATTGTCACCGCGTTTAATGGGCGACCGATCGTTGATCACATTGACCTTCGCAACCGCATTGCGGAGCGGGCCATCGGAGACAAGATCACTTTGGATGTCTTGCGGCGCGGGAAGCCTGTCTCCGTCTCGGCGGTGATTGCCGCCGAGCCGTCCGATGGCGAGGCTGTTGACGGCCCTCCTTTTCGATGAGCGCGTCGGTTGTCCCTGGGAAAGCCATGCGGATGCGCATGGGGTTGTTTTTTGCGGCGTTTGTGATTCCGCTTGTGGGGCTTTTGGCGGACGACCCTGCCGGGGGTTCCTCGTGGGATGGCACGGGGCTGGAGGAACCTGTGCTTCGGTTCAAGGTGGAAGTGGCGGGGTCCAGGGAGAGCGTGGGGTTGGTCCGGCTCAAAAGTGGCGGGACGATTTTTCTCGTCCAGCATTCGGGAGCGGAGGGTGAGCGCGCGTTGACGCCCCAACAATTTGCCGACTTGCTTCAGAGCCGCAGGACCTCCTCCGGCTGGCTGGCGACGCTCTTGAATATTTCCAGCCCCGTGGGAATTGCATGGGTCCTCTTGGGACTGGGCGGCCAACTGCTTTTTACCGGGCGAATGCTGGTTCAATGGATCAGCAGCGAAAAACACCGGAGATCGGTCGTGCCGGTTTCCTTTTGGTGGATGAGTCTGATCGGTGCCACGATGCTCCTGGCGTATTTTATCTGGCGGCGCGACATCGTGGGTGTTCTCGGCCAGGC
>JAJTZA010000050.1 GCA_021463905.1 Terrimicrobiaceae bacterium
ATCTTTTCTGCCGCATTTGAATGTCTTGAGCGACGCCGGTTTCAATATTTCTCCGAACCTTCTTTTTAGAACACTCACCGGGATTGGCGCAAACAAAGTGCGATTTCGAGAAATTCCCGACAAGTTCTGGGACGCGCAAATCATTCAACCGTTTTGGCAGCAGACCAAAGACGCCTGGAGGCATATTGTTTCGCGATTTCGTGACTTTGGCATTCTTTCCAATGACCCGATGCCGACGGAAGCCGCACTCGTGCCGCTCATCGCACTCATGGATAAATTTCGGGATGAGCCTTTCGAGCCTTGCCTGCATTGGTTTCTCCAAGCGTCTCGTTTTCGGCGTTACAGTGGTTCGGGCACGACGTCACTGGACGAAGATCTTCGCGACATCCACGAATCGAATCGGCGGACCGAGGCACTGCAACGACTCTTGAGGCGTTTTCCATATCAGACGCCGATGATGGCGGATGATTTTCTCCGCAATTACACTGACAGCCGCTTCGGTCGGTTTCTGCTTTACCTATTGGTGTATCACAACAAAGCACTCGACTGGGATGGACAGGCAAGTCGGATTGGATTCGAGGGCGTGGAACTCCTCGCGGACTTCCGGCCACAGTGGCATCACATTTTCCCGAATAAATTTTTGGAGGCGGCTGGCGTTTCGAACGACAGCATTAATGCGCTCGCGAATATAGCGGTCATTGGCCCGGCCATTAACATTCGCATTAGTGCCCAAAATCCGATGAACTACATTGGTCGTTACAAGATCACCCCGGAAAAACTTGAGCAGCAGTTTATCACTCCTGCCATACAGGAAACCGACGTTAATGCTTACGAAACATGGCTGCTCCAGCGCGCAGAAAAGCTGGCTGAAGCAGGAAACGCATTCCTCTCAGCACTCGGAAATGGCCTGTGAAAACCCTCGGCCGCCAAAAGCTGGATATTGTCAACAAGATGCGGAGCAACCTCTTCGGCTGCTGCGGCCAGTTCACGCCAGAGTTCGTTCGACATGACGCGGAAACTTTTGCAGAATCGTGAGTACGAAAACCGAATCCACCACTTTCGAGAACAATGGCCACAAGCTCGTTTGGGGTGACGCGCTTCATGTGCTCGACGCAGTGCCTCCCGTATTTTGACCTTTACCTGCGCAAGAAGCTGACGGTGCTTTCGCGCATCGTCTGGTTCTACGACAGTTCGGGCGTGCAGGCGAAGCGGTATTTCGGTTCGCTCTACGAGCCGATTCTGTTTTGCGTGCGCGACCCGGAGAACTACACTTTCAACGCGTACGACATCAAGGTGTCGGCGCGCACAGGCGCGGAACGAAAGTTGATTGATTACCGGAAGCCCGTGCCGACGGTTTATAGTTCCTCGAAAGTACCAGGTAATGTGTGGGAGATTCCGCGTGTGCGTTACCGGATGCCGGAATATGAGGAGCATCCCACGCAAAAACCGGTCGCGCTGCTGGAGCGCATCATCAAGGCCAGCTCGAATCCGGGCGACCTGGTGCTTGACCCGTTCGCGGGCACGTTCACAACGGGCTTCGTGGCGAAGGAACTAGGGCGGCGGTTCGTCGGCATCGAGATTGAGGAGGAATACGTGAAGGTCGGTTTGCGGCGACTGAATATCGCCACGCATTTCAACGGCGAACTGCTGGTGAAACCGCTGAAGACTTACGACTCCGCCTACAACGAGCGAGAAACCACCCCGATGCTTTTGGAAAAATAGAACATCGAGCACGCCTTCACAGCGACCATCAAAGCAGTGCTCCAGAAGAATTATGGCGCGCAAGCTGACGAGGAGCCAGAAATACTTCCTCGACATCGACAAGATTGAGCGATTCCCGATTTCGTTCGTCATCAAGTCCATCGAGCCGGTCGAGACGCTGCGCGAAAAGTTGAAGGCTGGAGCGCAGAAACAATTCGGTGTTCAGCGCGTCGTGGACACCTACATGGCTTGCATTGAGGAAATCATCAACATTCCCGTTTTACAGGAGCGATTCCGGCAGGCGAAGAGCCAAGGTTATTTGCCACAGATTCTCGATGAAATCGTGAAGCAGAGCAAAATTGAGTTCAATTACGCCAAAGAAAATGAAGTTAATGGAAACGAGGACGAGTAGTTTTCGTTAACCGTGTTTCACCGAGAATTCTTACGCGAGTTGAATTTGAAAGGTTTTTCCTTCGTGGCCTCATTCACAGATTTTGCGTGGATATTTCCGTTCTTCTGTGGGAGAGTATGTCCATGAATCCACGCGCGGTCTGGGTCGTTTCCACACTCTTCCTCGTTACGCTTCCCCTGGTGCAGGCGTCGTCACCGATTGTGCGGGTGCCGGGTGCGATTTACCTTTCTGATTTTGAGAAAAATCCGCTCGAAAAGAAGCTCGTCCGGGCTGCCCGGTGCTTTTTTGACCCGCAGCTCACCCGCTATGCGGGCACGCTGCGTTTTCCGCAAACCGTAAGCGTCGAGGCGTTCCTGGGGGATGTCTGCCGCATTCGGGGCAATGCGCAGCAGGGAGGGGTCGCCGCATGGATACCCATCTCAGAACTTGAACCCCTCCCCGAAAACTTCCTTGTCAATTTGCAAAAGGCCGAAGAGCGGCGCGCGGAAGTTGATGACTTGATTTCTCGAAACGAGGTGGCCATTGGCATGACTGCTGACGAAGTCGGTCGCAGTCTCGGGCGTCCACAGAAAACGACCAAGCGTGCGGAGAAGGACGGGCTGCGCGAAGTTTGGGAATACATCCGCTACAAGCTGGTTCCGCAAACCACGTTCGGACCCGGAGTCACACAAACCGTGGTCACCATGCCCGGCGGCACCAACGCGCCCGCCGGAACCCTCGTCACCACAGGAACCGGCCTCGTTGCCAATACCATCTACGTGAAAGTGCCTGCGGGCACGCTGACCGTCACCCTCGAGAATGGCATCGTTGAGTCCATGGAGCAGAGCGAGGAATCGTCGCGTGGCGGCAAAGTTTCTATTGTCGTCCCCCCTCTGGAAGTGTATTGGTAACGGCTCCAGCGGCGGGGTAGCCAAGTGGTAAGGCCGGGCTCTGCAAAAGCCCCATGCGCCGGTTCGATTCCGGCCCCCGCCTCCATCCTACGCCGAAGTAGCACAGGGGTAGTGCAATCGATTCGTAATCGATAGGTCACGGGTTCGAATCCCGTCTTCGGCTCGGGAGGTCGGCCGGAGTAAGCAAATTTGAGTTTGGCTCCGTGTGCGGATTTTTCTTTTTCTCAGAATCCCCGCATCGTGCGATTCACGTGTGGTAATGCCGCGCCACCTTCCGCAACGCGCGCGCGGTGCCATCAATATAAGCCTCATCCATTCCCTGATGGATGCGCAGGTACACGCAGGACGTGAGCGTGGCTTCGGCATTCGGGCAGGAAACTTTCCGGTAATCCATTGTCGTCAATCCACAGTCCCGCACCGGCCACTGTCCGCCGAAGAAGTGGTGATTTTTGAAAACATCAAACTGGTAAAGTGGCATCGGGATGTACCCTGCCTGTGCGACCACACCCTCGGCGAGCAGAGCCTTGACAAATTGCGTCCGATCGCATGAGAAAGCTCCTTCCTCCAGCCGGAGCAAGTAGAACCAAAAACTCGAAATGGCTTTGGCGTCAATTTCGGGTGGCTGCACGCCGGGGATGTCGGCAATCTGCGCACTCAGGCGCATGCCCAGCGCGTGACGGCGCCGGGTGATCCCCGTCATACGCTCCATCTGCGCCGCAGCAACCGCGCTCTGCGGTTCGGTGATGCGGTAATTGGGGGCCAGGAATGCGGGGGTCTTGGTTCCATGAACGCGGTCATAGGCTTTGTCTCCGGACATTTGCAACAACGGCCCAAAGCGTTCGTCGGATGTTGCCACGATGCCTCCGTCGCCACAGCCGATGTGCTTGAAGTCATTGAGTGAATAGCACCCGATGTGTCCCAGCGTCCCCACAGGTTGTCCGTCGTAGCGCGCCCCCCAGGCCTGCGCACAGTCCTCGATCAGCACCAGACCGTGCTCATCCGCCAAAGCGCGCAGCTCACGGAGTGGCGCGGGGTTTCCTGTCAGGTGAACGGCAAGGATCGCCCGGGTTTTCGATGTGATTTTGCGCCGGACATCCGCCGGGTCCAGGTTGTAGGTGTGCGCCCCAAGATCCGCGAAGACCGGCACCCCCTGCTGGTAAAGGATTCCAATCACCGTCCCCATGTCGGTGATCGGCGGCACGATCACCTCCTCGCCCGGCTTGATGCCGAGAACCGACACCGCAATGTGAATCGCCGCCGTCCCCGATGAACAGGGCATGACGTATTTCAGTGGATAGTGCTTCTGAAACCGTTCCGTGAGCAATTGCGTCTGCGGCCCGCCCCAATAAAACAGGCTCGCCTGCTCGAGCATCGCATCCAGGCACTCTTTCTCTGCCGCACCCCAACGATGGGGGACCGGCGGAGCGGCGGATGCAATTTCAGGGTTCCCGCCTTCGAGGGCAATCGGTGTCTCAGTGGCTGTGGTGTTCATGACTGTCGTTTGTGTTTGTGGCTTTACAGGTGTCGTTCCCTTGCTGACAACAATGCTCCCGATGACCCCACCGAAAGCAAGCCGTTAATGTAGTGAGTTGTTATAAAATATATAGAAAAATATTTTGGGGTCAAAACAAAAATGAGTTTTTCAAAATTAAAAACTCAATGCGCTCTGGAATGGTGATTTTCAGAGAATGTCGGGCTGACCGGAGGAAACAGCGGCTCCCGGTGTTTTTGTTGCTAACCTCCCAATGAATGGAGTTGATCCGGGGTGTTCAACAAACCGATGAAACTGTCCGGGTGCGAGCGGGAGTAAACCCGTCCGGCGTTGCCGTCCTTATCCCGGCGGAACACAGTCTGGAAGGTGTAGGGTGGGGGTGGCAATTCGAGTTTTCCCATGGCGGGATCTTCCTGGGCCCGACGCAGGGCCTTCTCCGCTCCCTCGCGGATGCGGTCACGCGCCATTTGTGGTGAGAGATGCCGTGCCGCCGTGAAGGCCGTCTCGGCCTCCTCCTCCGTCAAATCCAACCCCGGATTCCAACTCAGCCCTTCCTTCACCGAAACCGTTTCGATGTCGGGCACCAACTCCCGCGCTTCTTTACAACCTGCCTGATCACCGGAGAGAAAAATCGAGCGCACCCCCAGCTCCGCCGCCATGTAGGCAAATTCCGCCATCTCGCCAAGGGGACTGCCATTGAAGGTCATTTCCAGCACGCTGAAGCTGCCGGTATGGGTCAGATGGCCGCCGGGTGTTCCCGCCATTGCGTGCTGTCCCACCCAGCCGATGACATCGAAAGTATCATCCAGTCCGAAGCCGTGGGGATAGACCAAGTGCGGATACGGGCCGGTGATCAGCTCGGCTTGTGGATGCAGCTTCTCCGGCAACAGCCCGCCCCAGCCATGTCCGTCGCAGACCACGACACGCCGGGCACCGGCGGCCAGGAATCCTTCCACGGCCGCGTTGGTTTCCTCGGTGAGGAGGCCCTTGGCGGTGTCGTAATAACGCCCGGTTGGAAGGCACCACTGCAGCGAGTCCTTCACTCCCGCCACCGCTTCGAGATCGGTCATGAGATAGACGTTCATGGATCAGCGTGCCCCGGTCCAGGGCGGCCCTCCGTATTTCCGTTTTGATTCATGGGAGCGGCTTGAGAAAATCCTGACCGGCAGGCATGTCCGCGCTCAGCTGATCACTTCGCGGATGGCGGCCTTCAGGAGGTGTTCGCTTTCTGGGGCGCAGAAAGAATCGCGGGGTTCGTAGCCGCCCTCGGCAAAAGAGTTTTCCATGCAGATGTAGCCCGGGCCGAGGTCTCCGTAGGATGCCACGCCCATCCAGGAGTCCGGGCGCAGGCTTTGTGCGTAGAGTTGGTATTCGATAAAAGCCTCGCCCGGCAGGTGCAACAGCGAGGCGGTATTTCCGAAATGCAGAGCCGAGACAGTGATGGGGGTTCCCGTGCGACGGCGGTAGATGAGTTCGAGTGCCGCGCGGCTGGCCTGTTTGGGATGGTCCTTCGCGGTGCGAATGGTTTCCAGCAGGTCTTCGTCCGCCACATCTGTGCGTCCCGGCAGTCGCACCTCGGCCGTCCGCCAATTCAACCTGGGAACGGGCGTGTCCTGGGCCTGGGCCTCGGCTTCCTTCATGGCCTGATGGATCTTTTGGGTGAAAAGCTCGCGGTTGTCGGCGATTCCATCATTGTATTTTCCCGCCGTGATATTCCCTCCACAGCCGGTGAAATAAATATGTGGTGAGCCTTCCTCGGCGATGAGCCGATCCCGGGCGATGCCCGCAAAGTCGGTGGTGACGATGCCGGTACCGTCATAGCTGGTTGGGTGGATGGCATAGTAGTGCAGCGAGGCCAGCTTTTTCGCGCCCTGCCAAAAACTGACGGTCTTGAGCCACGGGTCAATGGTTCCTTCCGGGAGGGCGCGGATTTCCGGTTCACGGCAGCGTGTCCAGCGCACACCTATGACCTTGCCATCCGGCCCCATCGGACGGCGGTTGCTGGCCAGCTCGCTCACGCGGGTCCGACCCAGGCGCAGACGATCCACCGTCTCGAGACCCCGCAGGGATTCCCTGGCTGCAGCAGCCACGGATGCGCGCACCTCGCGGCACCAGGCATACTGCATGATCACCTCCGGCTTGCCCTGCTCATCAAGCAAGGCCTGCGCCTCCGTGTCCGGCCAGGGGGAATCATGGTTGTGCAGGCAGTGGACGACCACGCACTCCGGTGACGTGCCCACCGCATCCGCAAGCGCCTTGAGCCAGCGCGCATGCTCGGCATTGCTCAGCTCCGCCCAGTCCAGCGCACACAGAACAAGGGGTGTCTCATCTTCATCGCGGGTCAGGATCAGACCATGCGCGGAGAGCCGCTCGCTGATGGCCGTGGCGGAGGGATACCAACCGGCGCACAGCGGATGGCCAAGGGGTGGGGTGATGTCTGCGTGGAAGTGGGCGATTTTCATAGGATGGGTTGGTAGGCTAACTGGTTGTTAATTGACAAGTTAAAATTCAGGAAGAAGACATGGTTGCCTGGAGAGCAGGCTTGAAATTGCGGGGCGAAGCGCATAAGTTGAAGACATGCAGGCGCGTGAAATTTTAGCCGAAGAGTTGCGGCATCAACCGGAAGCGGTGGCTTACAAGCTTCTGGACTATCTTCATTCTCTTCGCCTGAATCCAGCCTCCACACAAAAATCTTTTGGCGGCGGACAAGACGATTACTTCACTTCTTATTGGAGTCGTTTTTATGGGGCGTTTGGACAATGGGATGATTCGCCTGAATTGCCAGACGAAAAGCGGGAGGATTGGTAGATGGCTTGGCTGCTGGACACCAATCATTGGATTCAACTTCTGAAGGGTCGGTGCCCGCCTTTGGCTCATCGCATCAGAGCAACTCCTCCCGAAGATGTGCGGCTTTGCGCGGTTGTGAAGGAGGAGCTTTTTCATGGGGCATGGAAATATGGAAATCATGCGACGCGAATTGCCACGCTGCGCGAGCTGTTCACCCGCCACGAATCGGCTCCGTTTGACGACGCTGCCGCAGAAGAAGCCGGGCGGCTGCGGAATTCTCTGGAAACGCGTGGGCTGACCATCGGCCCACACGATTTACAGATCGCCGCGATCACGTTGACCCGCAGATGGACGCTTGTCACCAACAACACGGCAGAGTTCGGTCGAATTGAAGGATTGCGCTTGGAAGACTGGACGCATGCGTAACTTTCATGGAATGTTTATTTAGTCTTTAAAAATATTTGTGCTATTCGGACTTTTGATGGTTTCCACATGTCCGTCCAGGAAGGTGACGATGGCCCCGCCGCGATAAATCCAGACGCTGGGTGGGACATAGAGCGCAAAATGCGGCTGGGAGCCTTCGGAAATCCCCCCCGTTCCGTTCTTATTTCCGTCTGTCGAGACGAGGTGGGGGGTTTTGGCGAGGGGGCAGGTCAGTGTGCTGATGGGGATGCGGACGCCGTTCACATAGCGCTCGTTGACATTGATCCAGTCCACTTCGGTCCAGTCCCATCGGTTCCAACGGTCTCCCATTTTTTTATAGCCGCCCAACCCCGGGCAGCGGAATGTGCCATCCACCATGGGCTGGCCCGACGAATTTGTGCGAACTGACCCGTAAACGTAGGGGATGATTTCATCAACCCAGCGCTTGTAGCCGGAGGGATCCGGCCAGGAAGAATAGTCTGTCTGTGGCAGATGCCCGCTGTGCTCCGTGGCATAGCTGACCGCTGCCGCCGCCAGAACACGACCGTTCGAGAGGCTCTTGGTGGTCCATGCGGAAGCCCGCCAGACACCCACGGCAGGCAACAACAGCGCCACCAAAATCGCCATCAACGCCATCGCCACCAACAACTCAATCATGCTCCATGCGAAAACTCGCAAATTTTTACGCTGGTGCGTCATCACAAGGAAGGCTTTATCAAAAAAAACATTTTAATATAAATTCTGGCTTGTCAAACGAAATTCCTCATCTATTTAAGGGTTTTATGGAATTTGGCATTTCCCGTTTGGCGGCAGTTTTTTTTGTGATGGCGGCGGTTCAGTCGGGGCTGTTTGCGGCAGACATTCAATTTTCGTCAAAGCGGACGGCCTTTTACCGGGACGAGACGCCGGTGATTGGGGTGGGGGTTGGTGGGGATGTTCCTGAGAAGGGAGTTTTGGAGGTGAAGGTGGGCGACTATCGGCTGTATGAGGGGCCGGTCACTGCGGAACCGGCGGCGGTGAAGCTGCCTGCGCAGGCCTTCCGCAGTGGGAATCACACGCTGACGGCGCGGGTCTTTGACGCACAGGGTGGGGAGGTGGCCATCAAGTCCTTCAGGGTTCAGTTGGCCAAGCGGCCTTCTGCGGATGCCCTCCGGAACTGGCTCTGGAGTGGTGGAGCGGTTCAGCCGGATTTTTACAACGAGCATGGTTTTGATTATGTGGGTGGGCCCATGCTGCCGTATACCAATCCCGAAGATAAGGTGAAGAATTTTGCGGGCCTCGGAAGAATCCTCGATGAAAATTTGGGACGGGGGGTGCTTCTTTCGGTGAAGCCCAACGGAGGGCTGTGGAAGCGGGAATTCACCTTGTTTCCGGCGGAAGGGGAGGACGTGGATTATGTGAACGCCGCGCGGGAGGGGGAGCAATACTACAACCCGTTCAGCCCCCTCGTGGCGGCCAAACAGGATGAGGCTAACCGGATGTTCATGGAGGCCATCAAGGACCACCCCAACGTCACCCTCGCCTGGACCGACATGGAAATCCAGGACGACCTCACCAAGCCGAATCTCAACCGCGAAGGCCGGGAAAAAATGGCCAGGGAACTCGGCTTCACGGAGGAGGAGGTCGGCGAACCAAGCTACGTTGCCAAGAATGTGATCTCCGACAACGACCGCCGCTACCGGCTTCAAAAATACATTTTTCGGGGTGGCAATGGTGTCCATGCCGGCCTCCAGCGCATGGTGGACATGGTCAAAAAATACCGTCCCGACATGCTGACCATGACCGACCCCTACCGGCACGTCGCGCTCTTCGATGTCTATCCCTCGGTGGACATCATCCACTCGTGGACG
>JAJTZA010000051.1 GCA_021463905.1 Terrimicrobiaceae bacterium
CGGATCAGGCGGATCAGGCAACAAATTTTCCCTCCACCATGATGCGTTCGGGCGGACGCTCGTCTGCGATGACGGCCGCTTCCGGTTCCGTGGTATCCGCCGGGAGGGGTTTCACCACCAGATCGGCGTGAGCACCCGGACGAAGCTCGCCGAGGAGCCCTTGTTGGCCCATGGCGCGCGCTCCGGCCAGGGTGGCCATGCGGAGTGCTTCCGCAGGCGAAACCTCCGGGTGAGCGCGCAACAGTTCGCGCATTTCCGCAAACATATCGAGCGACGCGTTGCTGGCCAGGCTGTCCGTCCCGAGGCAGACATTGATGCCGAGCCTGCGGAAGCGTTCCCAAGCAAAAGGAGGTCGGTCGAAGTAGGCATGGCAGCGTGGGCAATGCGCCACGGAGTACGATGAGGGATCGCGCGCCAGAATTTCCCAATCGCTCTCTGCCAGCCAGTTCATGTGTGCCAGAATAGCGCCTTGGGGCAGTGCCCCTGTGAGTGCCAGCCGTGAAAAGGGAGGGGTGCCATCGAGATCCTTCCCGCTCCGGCCCAGTCCCTTGAGAAAATCATGCAGTGCCCCGCGCCGCAACGTGAACATCTCGAACTCTTCAAGAGTTTCCGCCACATGGGTTGTGAAGGGCAGTCCCGCTGAAGCAGACAGCCGGGCAGCACGTCGGTACAGCTCCAGGGATGCTGTGTAAGGGGCATGCGGAGAAACTCCCACCCGCCGCCCGACAGGTTCTCCGATCCATGACCAAAACTCCGGTGGGGGCGGATGCCGGATGTCCAGAGCTTCGAGAAACCACCACACCCGCGATGAGGGCTTCGGAAGACACGTCAGAATCTCCGGCACGGATTCGATATTCAAGACTGTCGTGGTGCCGGTCTGAAGGGATTCCCCGAGACCGGCTTGCACGGCGGCCAGGGTGTCGGAGGTGGTCAGTGTAAGCTTGAGTTCATTGATGCGCCGGATCCACTGGGAGAAATCCGAAGGCGGCGGGATGAGGCCCCTCATTCCCGTGTAGTCAAGGTGGCAATGCGCGTTGATGAGTCCTGGCAGAATGATGGCGTCGCCCAAATCCTCGGTGTCCCGGCTCCGCAACTGCCGCCATGCGCCCACCTTGAGGATGCGGCCTCCCTCGATGACGACAACTCCGTCGCGCAGGGGAGGGGAGCTGACGGGAAGAACCCATTGCGCACGGAAGGCGCGTTGTTTTTCAGGTTTCATCAGTCTGCGGATTTTTTCAACTTCCGGGCTTTTCGTTCGGCGGCTTTCGGGTGATACTCCCGGTCAGAGACACCACAACCTGGAGCCTCACGGCGCGAGAACCTATATGATCCCGTGGATATTTCAAGATTGGGCGGCCAATGCCGGGAATCCGCGCAGCCGGTTTGTTCTGGCGCTTTTTCGTTTGGCGCAGGCGTGCGACAGGCTCCCCGTCGGTCTTTGTTGGCTGGGTTGGCCCTGCCGTGCGTTCTACACGCTGGTCGTGGTTTGGGAGCTGGGGATCGAACTCAACTACAAGGCCCGTGTCGGGGCCGGGCTGCGGCTGTATCATGGCATCGGCCTTGTCGTCCATGAGGGGGCGGTGATCGGAAAAAACTGTGTGTTGCGGCACGGCACGACGATTGGTTCCCGTGTGGGCACCGACGATGTCCCCGTGATTGGAGATGGTGTGGATGTCGGCTGCCAGACGGTCATTCTGGGTGCGATCCGCATCGGAGAGGGCGCGCGCATCGGCGCGGGTTCGGTGGTCGTTCATGATGTGGCTCCCGGCGATTCGGTCGCCGGAAACCCCGCCCGACCCCTGCGCTGAATTTCTGAATTCTTCCTTGTCTTTCTTCGGGTTTGTCCGACCATTTCCTCATGGCATCCATTGATCTTTCCGAGGAAATTCTCGAGCTGAAGCGGGAGCGGCGGGCGGTGATCCTGGCACACAACTACCAGGAAGGCCCGATCCAGGATGTGGCCGACTATGTGGGCGACTCGCTCGGGCTGAGCCGCAAGGCGGCGGAGACCGACGCGGAGGTCATTGCCTTCTGCGGCGTACACTTCATGGGCGAAACCGCCAAAATCCTCAACCCAAACAAAAAGGTTGTTTTGCCGGACATCGAGGCGGGCTGCTCGCTGGCGGATTCCTGTCCGGCAGACAAGCTCCGCGAGTTTCTGGATGCCAACAAGGAGAAGAATTACTACGTGATTGCCTACATCAATTGCAGTGCCGAAGTGAAGGCCATGGTGGATGTGATTTGCACCAGCGGCAACGCGGCCAAGATCGCGCTCTCCGCCCCTGCGGATCGTCCGATCCTCTTTGTGCCGGATCAGAATCTGGGCTCCTGGGTGATCGAGCAAACCGGGCGTCCGATGGACCTCTGGCAGGGCAGTTGCTACGTTCACGTCGAGTTCACGCGCAAGAGCATTGAAGACATTCGGATGCGTCACCCGGACGCCAAAGTCGTCGCGCACCCCGAGTGTACGCTGGCGGTGCGGATGCTGGCTGATGAAGTCTGTTCGACCGAGAAGATGATTTCCTATTGTCGCGACACACCGGCCCAGTCGTTCATCGTGGTCACAGAAAGCGGCATGCTGCACCGTCTGCGCCGGGAAGTCCCCGGCAAGGAAATCATCATGGGTCCCACCGAGCTGTGTGCGTGCAGCGACTGCCGGTTCATGAAGATGAACACCCTTGAGAAATTGCGTGATTGCCTGGCCAATCTCAGCCCCGAGATCATGATCGAGGAAGGGATTCGCGCCAGGGCCGAGCAGTCGGTTCGCCGGATGCTCGAGCTGTCGTAGTTGGCGGAGCGGGCCGGGGGTTACCAGCCGAGCACGCGGGCAAAGAGGAGGGGTGCGACGATCGAGGCGTCGGATTCGATGACAAATTTGGGTGTGTGCACGCCCAGCTTTCCCCAGGTGATTTTCTCGTTGGGGATGGCACCCGAGTAGCTGCCATAGCTGGTGGTGGAGTCGCTGATCTGGCAAAAATATCCCCACAGCGGAACTTCCGGTCTCTGCAGGTCCTGGTGGAGCATGGGCACCACGCAGATGGGAAAATCGCCCGCGATGCCTCCTGCAATCTGGAAAAAACCAATCGAACCGAGGCCCTGAATATCACGTGCGTTGGCCGTATACCACTCCGCCAGGGCGATCATGTACTCGATGCCTGTGCGCACCGTGTGGACGTTTTTCACGTCTCCGCTGATGCAATGGCCCGTAAACATGTTTCCCAGGGTCGAGTCTTCCCAGCCCGGAACAAACATGGGCAAATTGCGCTCCGCTGCCGCCAGCAGCCAACTGTCGCCCGGATCAATTTGCGTTTCCAGTTTTCCCGACAGCAGAATCCGGTACATGAACTCGTGCGGGAAGCGGCGCTCCCCGGCGGCATCCGCCGCAACCCATTCGTCGAGAACCACCGATTCGATGCGACGCATGGCTTCCATTTCGGGAATGCACGTATCCGTGACCCGGTTGAGGTGCTTTTCGAGGAGTGCCTGCTCGTCGGCAGGGGTGAGGTCCCGGTAGTGTGGAATGCGCTTGTAGTGATTGTGGGCGACGAGGTTGAAGACATCTTCCTCGAGATTCGCGCCGGTGCAGCAAATCGCATGGATTTTTCCAGCCCGGATCATCTCCGCGAGCGAAAGCCCCAGCTCGGCGGTGCTCATCGCGCCGGCCAGCGTCAGGAACATGCTCCCGCCTCTTTCCAGATGGGCGGTGTAGGCAGTGGCCGCGTCCTTCAGCGTGGCCGCGTTGAAGTGCCGAAAGTGGTGGTCAATGAATTGCGAAACAGGATTCGGAGCGCTCATGTCAGCCTGCTTCATAGCGGCTGCTCCCGCTCTTCGCAACGCTAATGGGCTCTCACCGGGGAAGCCTCCCTCCCTCCACCGCTTTCATTTTGCGCGGATTGTGGGTCGGGAGTAGAATTGGGAAATGCTGGCCGGGGACGATTCCATTTTTCAGGCGCGTGCGGGAGATTTTCGTGTTCTTGGAGAAGATGCGGATTATTTGGCCGTGGACAAGCCTGCGGGTTTGCTCGTGCATCCGACGCGACCGGGTGGGCCGCGCACGTTGTGGGAGGGGTTGCGGGAATTGTTGGGCTACGAGCTGGCGACCGGCGGGCAGATTTCGATTATCAATCGTCTGGATCGCGAGACCAGTGGTGTGGTGGTGGTTGCGAAGTCGCGCGAGGCGGCGCGCCAGGCTGGCCTGGCGATGGAGGCGCGTTCCGTGCGCAAGACCTACCTTGCGATTGTGTTTGGCCACCCCACCTGGAAGTCCCGCGTGGTGGATATCCCCATTCTCCGCCGGGGAGAACATGAGTCTTCGCCAGTCTTCCTCGAGCGGATGGCTCATCCGTCGGGCGCGGTGGCGCGGACGCGGTTTCGCGTGTTGGCGCTCGGGGAGGGGAGAGGTGCTGCCTACGCGCTGGTGGCCGCGTATCCGGAGACCGGACGCACCCATCAAATCCGGGTTCATCTGGCCCATGTCGGGCACCCCGTATTGGGCGACAAGCTGTACGCGAGGGGCAGCGGGTGTTACCTGGAGTTTATCCGGGACGGATGGACGCCGTCTCTCGAAGACCGCCTCCTGCTGCCCCGTCACGCGCTGCATTGCGTCAAAATGGAATTGGCTGGGCGCGTCTGGCAGTCGCCGCCTCCGCTGGCGCAACTCTTAGCGTTTTGCTTTTGAGCGGATGCGGCGGGGAGCGGCGGGAGACACACGGGGCTGCGCGGCGCGACCGGGAAAGGTCAGCTCGGCAATGCCGGATTTGTCGAGATCCCCGAGACCCAGGGTGATCATGCGCCGGAATTGTCCGAGAGTGGCCGTTGCCAGCGGCAGATCGAGGCCGAGCGCCGTGGCCAGCTCCAGCGCAATGCGCGTGTCTTTCGCGGCGTGCGCCGCCGAAAAAAAGCACGAATGCTCGCGGTTCTGCATGTCTTCCCCATCGGTCGTCAAAACCCGCGAGGCCGCGCCGGTTTGTGAGAAGACTTCGCGGAGCATGGTTCCATCGAGACCCAGCGCCGCACCGAGGCCGAGACCTTCCGCCAGCGCGGCTGTGTTGATGTTCATGACCAGATTGACGAGCGCCTTGACCGTGGCGGCGCTGCCGGCCGGACCAATGTGGCGCATCGAGCAGGAGAGATCCTCGAGAATCGGTCTGGCGCGCTGAAGCGCTTTTGCGGAGCCTCCGGTCATGAGATACAGCGAACCCTCCCGCGCCTGGGGGATCGAGGAGGCCATGCAGGCCTCCAGGCTGAGTGCTCCCAGGCGTTTTGCGGCCCTCTCGATCTCACGATGAACGTCCGGAGAAACGGTCGCGCAGTTAATAAAGAGCCGACCCTGCGCATGGCACAACAACCCCTTCGGGCCCTCCTGGAAAATCTCGCGCATGGCCGCATCGTCGGAAACGACCGTCAGCACGCTCCCGGAAGCCGCCGCCACTTCCGCAGGGGTCCGGACGGCACGAGCACCCACTTCCTTGGCCAGTGCCTGCGCTGATTTGAATTTGCTGTCGCACACGGCGGAAAGCGTCCAGCCGCGATCTCGTAACCGGCGCGCCATGTTTGCACCCATCCGCCCCACACCAACCAATCCAATGTTTTCGGTTTTCATGGAGCTTCCGCGACGTGTTCGCAAAACCATTGGTAGGCGGTGGCGATGCCTTCGCGCAGGCCGATGCGCGGCTGCCAGCCGAGGCGGGTCAGTTTTGAGACATCCAGCAGTTTGCGCGGAGTGCCATCCGGCTTCGAGCGGTCAAAGACCAACTCGCCCCGGTAGTCGAGAGCCTCGCACACGTGCTCGGCGAGTTCCCGGATGGTGACGTCCTCGCCGCAGCCCACATTGACAATCTCGGGCGAATCGTAATGTTCGAGCAGGAACGCGCAGGCGTCGGCCAGATCATCCGCATGCAGGAATTCGCGGCGCGGCGTCCCCGACCCCCAAACGACAATTTCCGGCAGGCCCGCCACACGCGCCTCGTGGGTTTTGCGGATGAGCGCGGGTAGGACATGGGAGGATTGCAGGTCATAGTTGTCACCCGGCCCGTAGAGGTTGGTCGGCATGGCGGAGAGGAATGTCCTGCCGTATTGTCGCGCATAATACTGCGCGAGGCGGATGCCGCCAATTTTTGCAAGTGCGTAGGCCTCATTGGTCGGCTCGAGCGGCCCGGTCAGAAGCGCATCCTCGCGGATCGGTTGCGGCGCCAGCTTCGGATAGATGCACGAGCTTCCCAGAAACAGGAACTTCTCGACCCCAAAATCCGCCGCCGCTTCGAGAAGGTTGTTTTGAATGGTCGCGTTTTGCAGAAAAAATTCCACCGGGAAGGAATGGTTGGCGGCAATGCCCCCGACGCGGGCCGCCGCATCCACCACCAGTTGAGGGCGTGCGCATTCAAAAAATTCCCGAACAGCCGCGCGGTCCATCAGGTCGAGTTCCGCGCGCGTCCGGGTCAGAATATGGGTGTATCCGCCGGTGGTCAGCCGCCGGACCATCGCGCTGCCCACCATGCCCCGATGCCCCGCCACAAATACGCGCTTGTTGGTCCAATCCATGACCGCATTTTATGAGGTTCCTTCGGGCCGTGCAATCTGGATTCCTGCGCACCATTTTCCCCGCCGCACCAGCCGGACGGAGGCAAGACCCCGGGCCTCGAGAGCGGCGCGAACCTCCGCGATTTGCCGCACCAGAACGCCGGAAAAAATGAGAATGCCTCCGGGCCGCAAGGCAGCTGCGAGACGGGGAGCCGCCGCCACCAGCAGCTCACTGAACAGGTTGGCGGTGATGATCTGGTATTGGGCGTGGGCGGCGGGCTTTCTCAAGTTTGCGGACGGCCATTCGAGAACGCTTCCGCACAGGACGCGGATGTTTTGGCAGCGGTTGCGCCGCGCATTCTGGCGAGTGATTCGGATTGCGGCGGGGTCGTTATCCAACGCGTCCACGCTGCCGGCTCCCAACGCCTCCGCCGCGATGGCCAGGATCCCCGACCCGCATCCCAAATCGGCGGCGGCAAAGCCCGGCTCGGGATGGACATCACAAAGCATGCGTAAACAGGAGGCCGTGGTCGAGTGTTCGCCCGTTCCGAAGGCCATCCCCGCAGGAATATAAATCCCACGCGGTGCGCGCTTCCCCCATTGACGCCAGGACGCCTCATCAGAAAAAACCTTGAGCCGCTTGCGGATGGAAATCGGACCGCGTGGCGCCGAAGGATTTCCACTCCACACATGCGCGGCCAGCCGTGTCCTCCGGCCTCCAAACACCCGCTCCAGATTCCTGGCAGTAGCCTCGTCGCAGTAGGCCTCGATTTTCATGGCCCGTGAATCCGGCCACGTGAGGAACGCGACGCTCTGCGGCCCCAAAAACCGGAGCCGCTCCGCCCAGGCATCCTCCCACTTCGCAGTGGTCAGCCGCGTCCATCGGTGCGTGGGATGAGATGTCATGCAAGTCCCTCTCTGTTTGGTGGAGCCGCAGGGTTCAGATGCTTTCTCCGAGGAAGGTGTGGATGCCGCACTCGCTTTTGTTGAAGCCTGTCCAGCGTCCGGCCCGCTCACTGTCCCCCTCGGCGACGGGGCGTGTGCAGGGCATGCAGCCGATCGAGCGATAGCCGCGATCCAGCAGCGCATTGCGCGGAAGCTTCCATTCCGACAGATAGGCGTTGACCCTCTCGCGCGACCAGCCCGCCAGCGGGTTCACCTTCAGGATGTAACGGTCCCGCAGCACGTCAAAATGATACAGCTCCGCGATCTGCGTTTTCTCGCGCGTTTCCGATTGCTGACGCCGTACTCCCGTGATCCACACATCCAGCGTCGCGAGCTTTTTTTGCAAGGGCAGCACCTTTCGCAGGGCGCAGCACAAATCCGGATTTCGTTTCCAAAGCTCCGGCCCGTGCTCTGCTGCCTGCTCATCCGGCGTTTGCTCAGGATGCAGGGATTCGATCTCGATGCCAAATCGCGCCTCGATCTGCGCCTTCAATGCCAGAGTCTCAGGAAACAAAAAACCCGTGTCCAGGGTGAAAACCGGGAACCGATGCCCGGCGCGAAAGGCGGCGTCCATCACCACCAACCCCGCACCCTGAAAACTCGTGCCAATCGCCGCCGCCACCCCATACCGCTCCCAACACCAACCCAAAATCTCCTCCACCGAGCCACCCTCAAACTCCGCCGACTTCCGACGAATCTCCTCAACATCAAACTTTCCCAAAGTCGCCATTTCCCAATTTCATGAATCGTGACCCAATGAGTCGTGATTTGAAATGAGAAAATGAGACCTGCGGCTTGGCGGAGGGGCGGCCTCGGTCGCGGTTTTTTATCGGGAGAGTCCGGAAAATTCGCGGATGGCGCGTGGGGAGCCGAGGATTTCCGCGAGGACGATGGCTTCGCGAGCGGATTCGGGGCGGGTCAGCAATTGTCGGAATGGGGAGGGTGAGGTGACAGGTTTTGGCAGTTTGGGGGTTCGGGTGCGGTGAGTTGGGAGCGGGGTTGTTGGCACCTGAATTTTTTGGGCTGGGGGGGCTGCAGTTTTTTCCTGATGGGGAGGGCGGGTTGGTTCGGTGCGAAGAAGTGGCGGGGGGAGGTCTGCGGGAGGCAGTCCGAGGGCTTCCATGAGCTTGCGCATGCGCTCACCGGGTTCCTCTCCGGCATTTTCAAAGGCGCGGGGTTCCGGCTCGGGGGGCAGCTCGGGTGCTTCGCCGCGCAGGGTCGCTTCCTCGATGCGCTTTTGTTCGCGCATCTGGGCCGATTTTTTGATCGCCCAGTTGATCAGGCTGATCAGGCCAATGACAACGAGGAGGATGAGTTGCTCCATGACGTGAGAGAGTTTGGGCGACTATGCGGGTTTGTGGCTTTGCGGCGGATCAGGCTCCTGGCTGGTGTTTTTCCGGGCCGGCGATGGTTTCGCGCATGGCGGTGTCCGACTCGATGTTTTTCATGCGCAGGTAGTCCATGATGCCGAGATTTCCGCTGCGAAAGGCCTCCGCCATGGCGAGTGGCACCTGGGCCTCGGCTTCAACGACTTTCGCCCGCATTTCCTGGGTGCGCGCCTTCATCTCCTGCTCGCCTGCGACGGCTGCCGCACGACGCATTTCCGCCTTGGCCTGGGCGACAATTTTATCGGCCTCGGCCTGCTCCGCCTGCAATTTCGCACCGATGTTGTCGCCAATGTCCACATCCGCAATGTCCACGGAGAGGATTTCAAAGGCGGTCCCGCTATCGAGGCCCTTTTCGAGGACGGTTTTTGAGATGCGGTCGGGGTTTTCGAGGACGTCTTTGTAGGAGAGCGACGAGCCGATTGAAGTGACGATGCCCTCGCCGACGCGGGCGATGATGGTTTCCTCGGTGGCGCCTCCCACAAAGCGGTCGAGGTTGGAGCGGACGGTCACGCGGGCGCGGGCTTTCACGCCGATGCCATCGCGGGCCACGGCGTCAATGGTGCTCTTCCCGCCCGAGGGGTTCGGGCAGTCAATCACCTTTGGATTGATGCTGGTTCGCACCGCTTCGAGGACGGTTTTGCTGGTGCCCTTGATGGCGAGGTCAATGGCGCAGGCGCGATTGAAATCAAGGGTGATCCCGGCTTTGTCGGCGGCAATCAGCGCAAGAACAACGTGCGAGACATTGCCCCCCGCCAAAAAATGGGCCTCGAGAAAGTCGGTGTCCAGAGGCAACCCGGCTTTTACGGCAGTGATCCGGTTATCCACGATCATGCCCACCGGAACCCGCCGCAACCGCATCCCAATCAGCTTGGAAAATGGCACCGGAGCGTCGGCAATCTTCGCCCGCAGCCAGACTCCAAAAAAATTGATGAGGATCAGAACCAGAACGAGGCCAATAACGACCACGATTCCCATGACGACAAGCAAAGCGAGTGTTCCCATAGTTTTTTTAGATGACTCTGGTCAGCATGCCACAACTCGACACCATAAGCCAACAAAACCATCGTGCTCTGTTTTGCGGATGAGAAGGGGAGGGTGCGAAGAGGGTTGACTCGGTTCTGTAAAGTCTATTATTTTAATCAACATATATGAAAATCCGGTATGGGGGACTTTTTGTTTTTCTTGTGGTGTGTGGGCTGGCCGATGGGCGGGCGGTGGATATTTTGAATGTTTCGTATGATGCGACTCGGGAATTGTATGCGGAGATAAACCCGGCATTTTCCCGGTATTGGAAAGAGAAGACGGGGAAGCGGGTTTCGGTGCAGCAGTCGCATGGGGGTTCGGGCAAGCAGGCGCGTGCGGTGATTGATGGTTTGGACGCTGATGTTGTGACGCTGGCCTTGGCGGCGGACATTGACGCATTGCATCTTGCGGCCGGGCTGGTGCCGGTGGGGTGGCGTCAGCGTCTGCCGGAGAAGAGCGTTCCCTGTCGCTCGACGGTGGCGTTCTTGGTCAGGAAGGGAAATCCGAAAGGCATCAAAGACTGGGAGGACCTTGTGAAGCCGGGTGTTGCTGTCGTGATGCCCAATCCAAAGACTTCGGGTGCGGCCCGGTGGAACTATCTGGCCGCATGGGGGGACGCGCTCGAAAAAACCGGCAGTCCTGAGGGGGCGAAGGCCTTTGTTGCGGCGCTCTTTCGGAATGTGCCTGTTTTGGACTCCGGGGCGCGTGGGGCGACGACGACCTTCATCGAGCGGGGAATGGGAGACGTCCTGGTGAGCTGGGAGAGCGAGCTGCTCTTTATCAAGAGTCTGCGGGGCGGGGAGTTTGAGATTGTCATGCCCCCTTCGAGCATTCTTGCCGAGCCGTCGGTTTGCGTGGTGGACAAAACCGTGGACCGTCGCAAATCGCGCAAGGTGGCGCAGGCCTACCTCGAGTTCCTCTACTTGCCGGAAGCCCAGGAAATCGCGGCGCGTCATTTTTTTCGTCCCGTGAACCCGGAGGTGCTCGCAAAATACGCGGATCGTTTTCCATCCGTGCGATTTTTCACGGTGGACGAACGATTTGGCGGCTGGCAGCGGGTGATGCGTGAGCATTTTTCCGACGGGGGAACCTTCGATCAAATCTACCAGCCGCAGCGTTGATGAGTGCTGAGACGCCGGGTTTTCATGTGTCGCATCCTTCCGCCCGGATGCGTGAGCGCCGCAGTCTCGGGAAGCTCCTCGAGCCATTGACAGCCGCAGATCTGGCCACAGGGAACCTGTTTTTTTCGCCGCTGCCCGAGTTCCAGCG
Organism: Terrimicrobiaceae bacterium; assembly: GCA_021463905.1. Lineage (GTDB taxonomy): Bacteria > Verrucomicrobiota > Verrucomicrobiia > Chthoniobacterales > Terrimicrobiaceae > JAJTZA01. The sequence goes on from JAJTZA010000051.1 coordinate 11,145, forward strand.
TTGTTGTCGTACCTTCCAAATCCCGAAATATGTGTTTATCGGTCCGCCGGGCGGGGGGACATACCAGCGGCTTGGGCTGTTTGGCGGGATTCATGGAGACGAGGCGGCAGGCTCCGTGGCGCTCGTCGAGCTGTTGCGCCGGCTCATCGAAGATCCGCGTCCGGCCACCGGCTATGAATTGTTCGTCTATCCGGTTTGTAATCCCACCGGCTACGAAGATGATACCCGCTGGCCGCGTGGGGGCGAGGACTTGAACCGCGCCTTCTGGCGGAACTCCTCCGAGCCGGAAGTCCTCCTTCTCGAACACCAACTGGAAGAGTTTCGCTTTGATGGTCTGGTTTCGCTCCATGCGGATGACACCAGCGAGGGCCTCTACGGATATGTGGCCGGGGATGTCCTCACGCGCCACCTGCTCGAACCGGCCCTCGCCGCCGCAGAGACCTTCCTGCCGCGGAACCACACCGGAAGGATTGATGGCTGGCCTGCCGAACGTGGAATCATCGAGGACGCTTTTCTCGGCGTCCTCGCCGCACCACCCACACAAACCCCACGCCCATTCGAGATCGTCTTTGAAACCCCACAGCTCGCCAACTTTGACCAGCAAGTCCAGGCCCACCTCGCTGCACTCCTCGCCATCCTCAAAGCCCATCGCTCCCTCCAGGCCCACGCCGCAAATATCTGACCCGCAAAAAAAATACTTGGAGGTGCACTTTTCTCGCTTGCATTCCTTACGGGTTTTGAAAATCCTCACGTTCATTCATCTGTTTATCAATTTAGTAGAGAAATGACTGTCCCTCATTATGGAGCCATGAGCATGAGCCACCGCAACACTTCCTTGACCCCGGCGACATCCTGCGCTGGCGCTTGTCCCTCCTCATGAGCCGCCGCCGCCATGTCCTGCCGGGATTTGGGCTGACCATGGGGTACACGTGGATTTATCTGGGGGTGTTGGTCTTGTTGCCGCTGGCTGGGCTGGCCTTAAAAACGGGTACGATGGGGTGGGGGAGTTTTTGGGCGGCGATATCCTCTCCGCAGGTGGTGGCGTCGTACAAGGTGAGTTTTGGCATTTCATTTTTGGCGGCCTTGACCAATGGGGTATTGGGACTTATTGCGGCGTGGGTTTTGGCGCGTTATGAGTTTCCTGGGCGGCGGGTTTTGGATGCGCTCACCGATCTGCCCTTTGCCATGCCGACGGCGGTGGCCGGCATTGCGCTCACGTCCTTATATGGCCCGCACGAGTGGATCGGCGGTTTGCTCGCGCCGTGGGGGATCAAGGTCTCCTACACGCTTGTGGGCGTCTATGTGGCGCTGACCTTTATCGGCCTGCCCTTTGTGGTTCGGACGCTGCAGCCGGTCATTGCCGATCTTTCTGCGGAAACCGAGGAGGCGGCGGCCACGTTGGGAGCCGGACGCTGGAGGACATTTTGGCGCGTGATTTTTCCCTCGCTGCTTCCGGCGTTGTTGACCGGGGTGACTCTTGCCTACGGTCGGGCGGTGGGGGAGTTTGGCAGCGTGATTTTTATAGCCGGGAACCGCCCTTTTCACACGGAGATCACGCCGTTGCTGATTGTGTCGAAATTGGAATCCTATGATTACAACGGGGCGGCTGCGCTGGGTTTTGTCATGTTGGCGGCGTCGTTTTTGATTGTGTTGGTGAGCAACGGGCTGCAGGGGTGGGGTGCCCGACGGAGGGTGGCATAAATCATGGCTGGAGCGATTGCCATGCGCCGTGTTGTTGTGAAGGGTCGCCGGGCCACGGCGGAGTCCCCCACGGTGCGCCGTATTCTCATCGCAGTCGTCACCCTGTTTTTCGGCCTGTTTTTGGTCATGCCTCTCGTGGTGGTTTTCCATGAGGCATTCAAGCGGGGTTTGTCCGCCTATCTCAGCGCGTTTCAGGATCCTTACACGCAACATGCGGTTTATCTCACGCTTCTGGTGGCGGTCATCGCCGTACCGCTCAATACCATCTTTGGACTCGCGTCCGCATGGGCCATTACCAAATTTTCCTTTCCTGGAAAGCCGCTCCTGACCTCGCTCATTGACCTGCCACTCTGGATTTCTCCGGTCATTGGCGGCCTCATCTATGTGCTGCTCTTTGGCCGTCATGGCTGGCTGGGTGGCTGGCTGATTGACCATGACATCCGGATTCTTTTTGCGCTGCCCGGGATTGTTCTGGCGACGACCTTTGTGACATTTCCCTTTGTGGCGCGGGGTCTGATTCCGCTGATGCAGGCGCAGGGCAGTGCGGAAGAGGAGGCGGCGGCCACGCTGGGGGCGAGTGGCTGGCAGATATTTCGGCGAGTGACGATTCCCAAAATCAAGTGGGGTCTGCTGTACGGCGTGATCCTCTGCAATGCGCGGGCCATGGGAGAGTTTGGAGCGGTGAGTGTGGTCTCCGGACATATTCGCGGACGCACCAATACGATGCCCCTCCAGATTGAGATCCTCTACAACGAATACCAGTTTTCCGCCGCGTTTGCTGTGGCGACTCTTCTTTGTGCGTTGGCTCTGTTGACCCTTTTTCTGAAATTCATTGCTGAGTGGCGCGCCGCCCGCCAACTGGCCGCAGGCTCCCGATCATGAGCGTCGAACTCAAAAATCTCTCAAAAGCCTTTGGGCGGTTTGCGGCCGTTCAGGACGTAAGCCTTCCCATCGAAACCGGCGAGCTGATCGCGCTGCTGGGACCCAGCGGCTCCGGAAAAACAACGATCCTGCGCATGATAGCCGGACTCGAGTTTCCGGATGCTGGCAAAATATTTTTTGAGGGCCAGGACGTGACCTTTCGCAGCGCGTATCAGCGGCGCGCGGGATTTGTTTTCCAGAGCTATGCTCTCTTTAACCACCTGAGTGTGTTTGAGAATGTCGCCTTTGGCCTGCGTGTGCTGCCGCGTCGCTCCCGTCCCTCGAAACAGGCCATTGTGGCCCGGGTCGGGGAACTCCTCGAGATTGTCCAGTTGGCCGGGCTGGGGCGTCGGCTGCCTGCGCAGCTCTCCGGCGGCCAGCGCCAGCGCGTCGCCCTGGCCCGCGCCCTCGCGATCGGGCCGCGCGTCCTCCTCCTCGATGAGCCTTTTGGAGCGCTGGATGCCCGCGTCCGCAAGGGCCTGCGCCAGTGGCTGCGCGCATTTCACGACCAGACACATCTCACCACGCTGTTTGTCACCCACGATCAGGAAGAAGCCTTTGAAGTGGCCGACCGGGTGGTCATCATTGATTCCGGAGTCATCCAGCAATCCGGCTCGCCTGCCGAGGTCTGCGCCAACCCCGCCAACGATTTTGTTGTGGATTTTTTGGATCTTAAGCCCGGACAGACAGGCTGGGACGGCTGAGGGGAAAGAGGAGAGGGTCGTCAAGGTCGCGCACGCAAGCTTTCGGAGAAAGCATCCCCGCAGAGTGTCCGGGACGGCTGGGTGTCTGGAGCAGAACCGATTTGTCCCGGAATGATTATTTTCGAGCAAACTGGGCGTCAAAGACGAGCGAGGAGGGCGGAAAATCCAGGCGTTTGACATAGGCGCAGGATTCGGTGGCTCCGAATTCCCGCGCCATGCCCCCATCCTCCCATTCGATGCTCAGAGGGCCTTGGTAGCCGATGTCATTGAGGGCGCGAATAATACGCTCGAAATTGACATGGCCGCGGCCCACCGATTTGAAGTCCCAGTAGCGCTCCGGCCGGTGGAAGTCCACATGCCCGCCAAACACTCCGGCATCGTGGCCGAGGTTCCATGCGACGTCTTTCATGTGAACGTGGAAAATGCGGTCGGCGAATTGGTGAAGGAATTTGATATAGTCCACTCCCTGGTAGGCGAGGTGGCTTGGATCGTAGTTGAACCCGAAAGCCGGGTGGTGGCCGACCGCCTGGAGAGCCCGTTCGGAAGACGAAATGTCAAAGGCGATTTCCGTGGGATGAACCTCCAGGGCAAACTTGACATTGTTTTTTTGGAAAGCATCCAGAATGGGCGTCCAGCGTTGCGAGAAATCCGCGTACCCCGCCTCGATTTGTCCAGGCAGCACGGGGGGGAAGCTGTACGTCAAATGCCAGATGCTGGAGCCGGTGAATCCGTTGACAATCCCCACTCCGAAACGCCGGGCCGCCTCTGCCGTCCTGATCATTTCCGCTGCGGCCCGCTGGCGCACGCCTTCGGGGTCGCCATCGCCCCAAATCGCTCCGGGCAGGATGGATTGGTGGCGCTCATCAATGCGGTCACAAACGGCCTGGCCCACCAGATGCGCGGATATGGCCTGGCATGACAGACCAACGGTCTCGAGCATTTTCCTGCGCGCCTCGCAATACGCCTTATCGGCTTTCTCCACCTCGAAATGATCGCCCCAGCAGGCGAGTTCAACACCATCATAGCCAAAGGATTTGACTTTGTGGAGAAGGTCAGACAGAGGCAGGTCGGCCCACTGGCCGGTGAAGAGGGTGACTGGTCTCATAGGTGTGGCATGGGTTGATTGGAGCGGATTGCAGGGATGTTCATACCTTAACCCAGCGACGGGTTTTGGCACTGCGGACAATGGCACTCATGACCTTTTCGTTGGCCAGGCCGTCTTCAAACGTGGGTTGGACACTTCTTTTGTTGACCACGGCGTGGATAAAATCCGCGAAGGCGTTGATGAAGGTGTGTTCGTAGCCGATGATGTGGCCCGGTGGCCACCATGCGTTCATGTAAGGATGAACGCCTTCCGTCACCAGGATGTCGCGGAATCCCTGGAGGCCCTGGGGATCGGTCGCATTAAAAAATTTCAGCCGGTTCATGTCCTCGAAATCGAAAACCAACGATCCCTTGCTGCCATTGATTTCAAGCGAGATATGGTTCTTGCGACCATAGGCAAAGCGGGTGGCTTCCATGCTGGCCAGAGCACCATTGCGAAAACGCCCCATCCAGGCCACGGCATCCTCAACCGTCACCAATCCAAACTTTTTCCCGGCCCTCGCCGAGAGCCCGCTTCCCGCATCAGCCAGAATCGGACGCTTCTTGATGAAGGTTTCCATCAGGCCGGTGACTTCCTCAAATTCACCAACGAGGAAGCGACCGAGATCAATGATATGCGAGCCGATGCAGCCGAGGGTTCCCAAACCGGCGATTTTTGATTGCAAGCGCCAGACCATGGGAAAACCCGGATCGGCAATCCAGTCCTGCGCGTAGCGGGCGCGATAGTGGTAAATCCGATCCCCCAGGTCGCCGCGCTCGATCATCTGCCTGGCAAAGGCGATGGCGGGAATCCTCCGGTAGTTGTGACAAACCATGTTGACCACACGGGCCTTTTTCACCGCCTGAACCATCTCCCGGCATTGGACGAGATTGAGGCCGAGCGGTTTTTCGCAGAGGATGGCTTTTCCGTGCTGGGCGGCGGCCACGGCGATGGCATGATGGCTGTCCGTCGGCGTGCCAATATCAATGATGTCAATCTCCGGATTGGCCACCACCTTCCTCCAATCCGTCTCGGTATGGCTCCAACCCAATTGCGCAGCCGCCGCCTCGAGCCTGCCCCGGGTGCGCCCGCAGAGCGTGTGCAGCTCAATGTCCACCGGCAAATCAAAAAATTTCGGAGCCTGCCGCCATGCGTTGGAATGGGCCTTGCCCATGAAATTGTATCCAATCATGCCAACCCTAAGCGATTTTTTCTTCATGCGGTCAGTTCCTTTTCTTGAATGCCAGATTATGCCCCTCAACCCGCAAGTACAACAAGACTCCACACGAAGTGTCCACAAAAATGCTGCCGACTTAAAAACGCAGGTGCTTCCCTGTTGGGGAAACGCGACAGGAACGTGGGAGCGGAGACAGATTGTTGGAAAATCATAGCGGTGGGGTGCTGGGCCTAAAAAATGGTCTCGAGGTCGCGGACTGGGAGCAACGGAGAAATGATCTCCCAGAAATTGTCGTGAAGGATACGCTGGAAATCCTCGGGAGCGAGCGGCGCGGAAAGTAAGCGTGCCAATTCCCAATCGTGGTTGTGAAAAACTCCGTCCGTCCCAAAAAGGAGTTTCCGCGCTCCCACTTCCCGAATCGTATCCTGCCACGGTCTGTGCGAGAAAAAGCTGCCGCACCATTCGAGATAGGCATGGGGATGATTCCTGACGACCTGCTCGGCCTCGGCCCTTCCGTCATCGTGTCCCCCGCAATGCGCGAGCAGCAACCGAGCCTGGGGATGGCGACTGGCAATGGATTCCAACATGGCAGGCCGATTAAACGCATCTCCCCACGTGTGGATAAGAACCGGCAGGCAAAATTCATTGGCAATCTTCCACATCGGCTCGAAACGCGCATCATCCACGCGAACTTTCCAATACGAGCACAGCACCTTGAATCCAATAAAAACTTTCGATTGCGGCACTCTGGCCAGAAAAGGTTCCAACTCCTCCGCATAGCGCGGATTGTACACAAAATATGCGAGCAATCTTGGATCGTTCGCCTCAAGCACCTGCTTTTCCGTAATCTTGTTTCCCTCGAGAGGATGCCCCAACAAAGCTCGGAGATGGGAAAATATGAAATAGCGCAACCTCTGTTCCGACATTTCCGCAAGTTTCCTCGGGATTTGAACACTCTCCTCCTGATCGCGAACCGCCCATGCCGCCACAGGGCCAAAGTGACCATGACAATCAATGATTTCCTGTCCCGGATAGCCGACTTCCAGAAAACTTTTCCACTCGGTCGGCTCAAACTTCGGCTCTGGAAGGGCCGAAGGTTCCGGGATTCCACAGAGTTGGCTAATGTTCCGAAAAAGAATCGCCTCTTTTTCCGCGACGGAAATTCTTGCTCGGAGAACCGCTCCCAGAGCCGCACCGCCCACGGCACGATGGCCTAAAGTCAGCAAAATGCGTCCCGCTCCGTAACGTTCGCAAAAGATTTCCGTGCGATCAGCCGCGTGCGACAGGGATGTGTCCGCCAAAACATTGGAAGCCTCACGCATCGCCGCATGAACATACGTGTCGGAGCCCCAGGAGGCCTCGGTTAAAACAAACGAAATTTGGGGAGAGCGAAGAGCCGTCTCAATCAGGGCGCCAATCGGAGGCGCACTCCACATGCTGATCAAAACCACCGGCCTTTTCTTCGGGCAAAGTTCCTGCAAAAATTGAAGTCCCAAACGCAGGCGATCCTCCCGTCCTTCCGAAGACAATTGGAAAATGTGCGTGGGGTTTTCTTCGAGCAACCCACGCCATGCGCTCATCGCACCCTTGGAAAAAAACTCATTGGGCTGCAACGTAAAGAGCGGAAAAAACCTGCCCCGCACCGGGGCGGATTGACAAAAGGCTGTCAGGCTTTTGGCGGCATCAAGAGGCGACAACGCCTCAGCTGCCATCGAGACCAGGAATCCGCGACGGATGCCCAAACGAGCGCGGTCTTCCACCGCTTCCTCCGGCGTGGCATACTCAAATTGATTGAAGCGTCCTGCCCCGCACAGCGTGAGACAATCAATGGCGCGAGCCGCCAAGAGCAGATTCTCCGATAACGGTTCGCCTTTCATTTTTTCTCCTCCCTGGGATGTTTTAGTGCCAAATCCGGCATGCCCATATAGGAATCAATCATGACTTGGATGACGGGCATCAGGATAACCTGATTCAAGGGCCCGGTTGCGGTGGTTGTCATAAGGGTTTGAAGCTAGCACAAATCATGTTCTGCAACCTTCCGATTGTTGCGGCCACCTTCTAAATCTTGCGATTCACGCAGGAGGCCAGGGGTCAGACCTTATTATCAGGAAATCTGCTCCATTCGCCATCCCGTTTGAGAGTTTGTCGAACCTCTCCGTCCTCCCGCCGGTCAACTCCGAATCAAAATGTGGTAGATGACTCTCCTATTCGACTCACAGTGGCCGTGGCTTATCTCAAAATATATCGGCCCAAGAGTAAGGGTATTAATTTCCTTTTAATAAGGTCTGACCCCTGGTC
>JAJTZA010000052.1 GCA_021463905.1 Terrimicrobiaceae bacterium
AAAATTTGCGTATTGGGTCCGGGAGACCACTGATTTTGCAAATTCGCATCCTTACCAGCAATTGTGCCCCAGGGAAAATCGTGTTTATAAAATGAGATCGTGTCGAAATCATCACCCAAAGCCATTCCTGTCGAAGTCCTTAAATCACACTCCGTATGGATTTTGTAGTCATATCTATCCTGCGTCAAAAAATCGAGGAGTATGAAGCCAATGTTGGAATTCCATGTGCTATTAACGTAAGGAGCATTCGTTGTCGGAGTAAAATAAATTCGATCGGGGTTTGTGATGTCTATTTCCAATAGAATGGCTGCGTGGGAAGCAGCAGACATTCCAAAAAGAAGGCCAGCTGCGAGGAGTGTGTGGAGTGTGGTTTTCATAAGTGTCTGATTTTTATTGTGTGGTTGGTCGAGGAGGAAAATTTTAGGGAGTTGGTGTGCGCCTGGGAGTGCGCCGCATTGTAGCCGCGTCACTCTGTGACGCGTTGGGGGAGTCGTGTGTTTCAGGGATGAGGAGCGGCAGGGGACTGCCGCTGCTACAGATGCTCTAACGGCGCGTGGCAAAAATGATGATACTGAGGACACCGAGGAGGAGCAGGGTACCGGTTGAAGGTTCGGGGATGACCTGCACGACGAGGTCGTACTGATCTAAGTGGAAGTTATCTTGTTCAAAGTAGGCGGCTTTGTAGGGATCGCCGGGAGCGCTGAGCTGGTGGCGGTTGCCATAGCCCCAGTTTTGGATGCCGAGGGCTGAGAAATCCGTGACGCTGTCTTTTATGAAGGTGTAGCGGCCTTCCGCTGTGTTGGCATCGAGTCCAAGGAGGCTGGTGACACTGAAGCTGGGGTCCATGCTGATCGTGTAGCCGACGGAAAGGGATTGGTTGATGGCAAAGGCAAATTTTGCCCCGCTGGCCAGCGAGAGGTTTCCGTTGAGGGTGCCGTCGCCGCCGACTTGGGCGTCGGCGAGAATATAGACCCCTCCATCGGCGGTGAGGATGCCCCCATTGGCCACGGTGAGGCTGTCGCCCGCGCCATGAACCGTCAGAGTGCCGGCGGCAGAGACCACGCCACCATCGTTCACGGTGAAGGTGCCGGTGCCATTCTGCCCGACATGGAGATTGCCGGTCAAAGTCAGGGTCGAATTGGTTCCGCCGACCGTCACCGTGCCGGTGCCGCTGGCCGCATTGCCAATGAGCAGGCTCCCGCTTTCGACTCGACCGCCGTCGGCGACGGTGAGGGTGCCATTTCCCGCCTCACCCACGGAGAGCCAGAAAGTGTTGGTCCATGTGGCATTCGCTCCGTAAACGGTGGCAGCACCAGTCACTCCGGCATTGTCCCCAATCGAACCGAAGGACGATGTGACGTTTCCGCCCGTCAGGATGTCGAGTCCACCATAGGCGGCATCGCCAATGTAAACGCCCGAGCTGTTGTTCCATTGCGAACCGGGATCCTTGACCTTCACATACCCACCACCACTGGTGGCCGCTCCGACGTAGGCGACGGTATTCGAAACCACGCCGCCATATTGGATGATTAAATAACCTTGTCCGCCATTTCCGACCTTTAAGTCACCGGTCATGGCCCAGGCGGAACCCACCTCATTGATCAACACTGAGCCAGTACTGCCGTTGGTGCTGCCAAGGACTCCCGTGGCACTCTCGACGCGTCCGCCGCTTTGCACAGTCAGTTCTGCCTCACCGCTATCGCCCACCACGAGTTGGTAGGTATTGGTCCAGATCGAGTTCGAGCCCGTGATGGTGGCTGTGCTGGCATTGCCCTGCGGGCCATTGAGCGATCCCCATGCCGAGGCGACCTTGCCTCCATTGGAAACGGTCAGGATGCCCTGTCCCGCCAGCCCGACATCCAGCCCGCCGCTGATGTTCCACTCCGACCCCGCTCCGCTCACGCTGCCCTGACCAACGGCGCCCTGCAACATGCCGAGGTAGCCATGCACCGCGGAGACTTTCACGGCGTCCTTAATTTCCATCTCCCCCGCGCCGCGAAAACCCACGCCCAGCGATCCGGTACCGTTAATGTTGAAAGTCAGAAACCCACCTCCGCTGACGGGCAACTCCTGATTGATGATACCGTGCGTGCTGTCAAAGAGGAGTTTTTCTCCAGGGACGACAAAATCCAGCACCACCCCGTGAGCAGACATATAGCTCTGACTGCCGATAAAATTCAGATTGGTCATCGAGGTGTAGAGGGTCTGAGTATGCACCGACGCGCTGGCGTCCACCGTCAGATTCCCCGAGCCGCCTTTGCCGATATAGAGGTCTCCGGAGTTGTCCCAAGACGTCGCACTCCCACTGAGAGTCACCGACCCCGAGCTTCCCGCGAGGTGGCCAATCGAGGTATTCACACTGCTGAGGCTCGCTCCGCCGGAAAGCAGCACCTGCCCCGTCCCGGCATAGCCGATATACAGATCGCCGGTGTTGTCCCAAGTTGACATCGAATTGATGGTGACCGTGCCGCTGCTGTTCGCTTGATTCCCCACACGGGCTGCGGTGTTGGAAACATAACCATAATCGTCGAGTTGCAGGCTCCCGGTTCCCGTGTCCCCAATGAGGATCGGCCCGCCGACATCCCAGTCCAGATTGATCAAGGGGTTCGGCACCGGCGTGGGCGTGACATCGCCTGTCGCCGTCACAGAGGTCGCGTGAGCAAAAGGCGCGAGCGCGATGGAGAGGAGGGTGAGGAGTGTGGTTTTCATAAAAGAGTGGAACTTGAGGTTGTGCTTACCAAGAAAGGTATTGTTGTAGCCGCGTCACTCTGTGACGCGCAGGAATCGGGTGTTTTGTGGACGAGGAGCGGCAGGGGACTGCCGCTGCTACAGTTGCTGCTGCGGCGCGTGGCGAAAATGATGAGACCGAAGGTGCCGAGGAGGAGCAGGGTGCTGGCCGAGGGCTCGGGGATGACGACGACTTGGAGGCTGCCTTGCTGGAAGTAGGCGGATTTGCCGCCGCCAAGGTCGTAAGCATTATTGACTCCCCAATTTTTCAGGCCAAGGGTGGAAAAGTCGGTGGAGGTTCTGTCAATGAGGGTGTAGATGCCATTGGCCACCGAGTCGTCCAGACCGAGGAGGTTGGCGATGCCGAAACTGGAATCAATGCTCACAGTTCCGATTACGGAAAGGGTTTTGTTGAGGGAGAAGACGATACTTGTGGCACTGGCGAGGATGAGATCCCCCGTAATCACCCCATCTCCTCCGATGGAACCACCGCTCAGGATGCTCGCTACACCAGACAGCCCGCCATCTACCAAAAGTTCGCCTGATGCAATAACTCCGGGGGCAGTGAGTAAGCTTCCCGCACCAATTTCTATGCGACTTTGGGCATTTACCGCGACTGGTGTGTCATTAACAACCAGCACCCCTGTATTGCCTAATGTTCCACCATTTATAATACGAATATCGCCCGCACCGTCCTCGCCGACGACCAGCGCCCCCCAGACATCCCATGCTGCGTTGTCAATGATAACCCTGCCAAGGCTCCCGGCTTCTTTACCCAAAACTGTGAAACCGTAACCGCTTAATACCCGACTACCGCTTGTCGCCTGGATGACCGCAGTGCCGTATTCGCCGATGATGTGAGAGTTGATGACTTCCAATACCGAATCGGTACCCGTCAAATAGATGGTGGAGGATTGGGAGGGACCGCTCCCTGAGCTTAGGGTGGCAGTATCTGTGCCGACCGCTGCTCCGGCTTCGATGCTGAGCTGACTGTACGTACTTCCATTATTACCCACCAGGAGGGCACCGCTGTTGAGCCAGACGGTGCGATTTCCGGTTACGGTCACCGAGCCACCGGAGCCTGCCTCCATTCCCAGATAGCCTGCCGAGGAGCGCATGGTGGTGCCACTGTTTATCGTGGCGTAGCCGCTGGATTTGTAGCCCACGCCGAGGACGCCGCTGCCGTCCATGTCGAGGTGCAGGGCGCCGCCGTTTCCAAAAGTATTTGTGTCGGTGCCGTCGAGAATAAGGGGCTGCGCGGAATCAAACACGAGGCCCTTGGCGTGGATGGTGCCATTGCCATGAAGGTTGGCCATGTCGGTGTAGAGCGTCTTTGCGGTGACATCTCCGCCATTGGTAATGGTGAGGCTGCCTGTGCCATTCCCTCCCACCCGAATGATGCCTGCCAAGCTCGTCACATTCCATTGGGAGCCTGAGCCATCAATGGTTACTGCGCCTGTGCCGCCCGAGGTCCCGCCAATGACGCTGTCGCCACTCGTCAGATGCCCGCCGCTGGTGACATTGAGCGTTCCACTTCCCTGCCTCCCGATATAGAGGTCGCCGGAGTTGGTCCATGCCGAGCTGGCCCCATCCACCGTTACCGTGCCGGTGCTGCCGATGACCACGCCGAGACTGGTAATGGTACTGTTCAGTGCGCCGCCGTCGGTAATCGTCACCGTCCCCGTTGCGTTCGAGCCCACGCTCAGCGGGCCGCCAACATCCCACGACGCTTGCGGGTTGGGCGAGGGAAAGGGGGCCACGTCTCCGAGCGCGTTTACGGACGGCGCGGCGTGGGTCGTGGAGAGGAGCGCTGCCGTGAGGACAGACAGGACGAATGGGACAGATGAGACGGCGCTCGCTTTCATGAACTAAATGAAGAAATCAGGAACAAGTTTTTCTGATTTGGCTTTCACTATCACGAAAAAACGCTCATGCGCACCCCCTACTTTGGTAGGGTATCGCTTGGGGGAGCGCAGCCGCCCTCTGCCGGGTGCTTCTTCCCACTCGGACAGGGATTGTGGTATTTCCGTGGTGTGGTTAAGTGACCTTCAGACGCGATGCGATTTTTTCTTCAGCTTCTTCCGGCGCCGCTGATTCGATATGCGGGACGCCTTCAATTCCGGATGCCATTCCTGCGTGGGCTGATCAACCGGGTCGGGCAATCGCTGGCCGGGAGCGGGGTGATCCTACGGGGCGAAGGCAGGGGGCTGCGTTTCAATGCGACGGGGTGCAATCCCGGGTACCTTGCGGGCACGTCTGTTCCCGAGGAACAGGCTCTTGTGGCGCGTCATTCGCACCGGGGTGGCGTCGTTTACGACCTGGGTGCCAATGCGGGCTTCTACGCGATGATTGCAGCGCGTCAGGTCGGACCCGAGGGTGCCGTCTATGCCTTTGAACCGACACCCGCACTGGCGGAACGCATCCGCGAAAATGCCGCGCTGAACGGATTTGAAAATGTCCACGTGATCGAAGCGGCGGTTTCGGATGCAGACGGAGTCGTCCGCTTTGGAGTTGCAGGCCCGCTCAGCGTGAAAAACTCGCTGCAAAGTGCGGCGTCCGGACCCTCCATCGAGGTGCGCACCCTGCGGCTGGATACCTTCTGTAAAACTCACCCGCACCCCAGTCTGTTGTTGATGGACATCGAGGGCGCGGAGTTGGCCGCCCTGCAGGGTGCGCGGCAAATGCTGGCTTCCAGCCGTCCCGTGGTGATGGTGGAAGTTCATTGGCTGGGAGAGGACTTTTTGAATTTCGTGGAAGCGGAGATGAAGCCGCTGGGCTATGCCGCCACCACCTACGATGGAAGCCCGCTCCCCTCCGAGCTGACCCGCTACCATGCCCTGCTGCTGCCCGGCATCCGGCGACTCTGACACCCCACCCGCGCACGCTTGTCATAAACCCATAAATCGGGTATTCTGGGACGCGTGAAAACGGCTCTCTTGGAAAGCTTTGAAGGACTACAGGGGGGAGGATGGGTTTTCATTCACCCTTAAAAAAACAATCATGGAATGGGCAGTGACCATCCTCCTCATCCTCCCGGCCATCGCGCTGTTTCTGGCGCGTTCGACATGGCTGATTGACTACCTGGTCTGGGTGACGGCGCTCAATCGGGGTATTCGGCGTGTGGTGGACTGGAGCCAGAGCGCGTTCAGCCCGCTCTCACCGATCAGCCTGACGCCGCTGATGATTTCCGGCCTGGTGTTTCTGCTGGTGGTGCAGGACTACGGGGGATTCCCCGCATATTTCCGAAAAATTTGTCTTATTTTTGGTGCGGCGCTGGCGGTGGCTTTTACCGTGGGGTTGGTGAGGAATCAGTTGGCTGCCGTCTATGCACTGGCCGAGTACGTGGCACCTCTGGCCATTATGGGTCGGGCTGCCGCGATGAACGGGAACGAGCGGATTCTGGACCGCTGGATTCGCACGATTGGCTGGGCTGCCGTGGTGGTGAGTGCCTACGGGTGGTATCAGTTTTATACCATTCCGCCTTGGGATGCCTTCTGGGTGCGCGCGGTCGGCTTCGAGGGCTACCTCGGGCAACTGCGTCCGACGGAGATGACCGTGTTTTCCACCATGAACGAACGCGGGACGCTGGCTGGATTCCTTGCCTTTGCGGTCATCCCGATGATAGTCTCGCGGCGCTGGCGCAATGTGGGCGGCTGGATTTCCGTATTGTTCATTCTTTCCACCATCCTGCTGACATTTGTCCGCAGTGCCCTGATCACTGTCGGTCTGGCCGCTGTACTTTTTCCTCTCCTGAACCGTGGAAAAAACACCCTCCGCGTGGTGATGATGCTTTCGCTCATTGCGTTGTTTGGCACCTTCGCATTGCAACGCCTCCCATCCTCGGAAAAAATTGGCAAGCGGGTTTCGAGCATAGGTAGCATCACCAAGGATGGCTCGTTTCAGGGCCGCATGGAAATCATGGACTATGGGATCGGCGCAGTGCTCTCGAACCCCATCGGCTCCGGCCTGGGCTCGACCGGCCTCGCCGGGCGCGTCAATACCGGCCAGGTGGAAGCGGGTGCCACCATCGGCGATAATGGCTACTTCGCCGTGCTCTTCCAGTTTGGCTGGATCGGCTCAGCGCTGTTTTTTTACGGGTTCTATCTGCTCTGGAAACAAACGCGGACGTTCGAGCGTCATGGCATCCGAACGGAATCCATGATGATGTTCAAGGCGCTCTTTGCCACCGGTGCGGTGGCTCTCTTTGCGGGAGACTGGCTCTCTGGAGCGGGAGCCATTGTCTTTTTTATTTTTGCGGGATTTTCCGCGCATCCTGGGCTTGCGATTGAGTCGTGGAGGCGTCGGCGCGAGAGTCTGCGCGAGAGTCTGCGCATGGTGGATGCGGGAGGGGTTTCCGCAAGGGAGCGTGTCTGATGCGAGTCGCCTTTGCCATGATCAATTGTAATCGCCGCGATGGCAGTGCGCGTGCGGTGAATGAGGTTGCCGAGCGGTTGGCCCGGCGGGGGCATCAGGTCAGCCTCTTCGCGCGAGAGGCCGAGGACCTGGATCTGGGCCTGGTTCGGTGGCACCGCATTCCGGGGCCGCACTGGCCCGAGGTGGCGGATTTCTGGACGTACCATCAGATCGTCAACCGTCGGCTCCGGAACGGCGAGTTCGACATTATCCACTCGATTGGTTGCAATACGCTGCGCGCCAATGTCGTCACCATCCAGAACATCCAGCCCGCAAAAGAAAAAATCCTGTCGCGGTTTCAGAAGGCGGAAGCGGTTTCGTGGCCGCGCCGCTTCACCCGCTGGCTTTACCTGCGCGTCACCAGCCGGGCGGAACGGCGGCTCTACCAAAAGAGACCCGGCGTCCGTCCGCCGGTGTTTTTGCCGGTATCGCGCGGGGTCGAGGCCGAGCTGCGGTCGCACTATGACATTGGAGAGGCGGTTGTACGAATTGTTCCGAACGCCGCCGACACCGGGGTCTTTCACCCTCTCCCTGAGCACATGCGGCGCGCGTGGAGGCTGGCGAACGGACTGGGTGAGGAGGACATCCTCGCGATTTTTTCCGGTGGCGAGTGGGCACGCAAGGGCCTCGACCTGGCGATCCAAGCCCTGGAGCACCTGCCGGTGCCCGCCCTCAAGCTTTTTGTGGCGGGCGATGATCCGGACCGCAATCGCTTCCAGGCCATGACCGAGCGGGCCGGGCTCGCCGGACGGGTCATTTTTGGCGGTTTCCGGAGCGATATCGCCGAAGCGATGGCCTCGAGCGATCTGTTTTTGTTTCCGAGTCACTACGAGGCCTTCAGCCTGGCCACGATCGAAGCGGCGGCCTGCGGTCTGCCGCTGGTGGTCAGCCGCATCAACGGAGCGGAGGATTTTGTCCGTCCGGGTTGGAATGGAGTGTTTATCGGGCAGAACCCTGAAGACATTGCCGGTGTGCTTCGTCCGCTGGTGGAGAGCGCGGAGACGCGCCGGGTGCTGGGTTCGCATGCGGCGGAACTTGTCCGTCAGGATTATACCTGGGATCGGGTGACCGATCTGACCGAGGCGGCCTACCGGGAGGCGGCATCATGATTGCCTGGTTTGCGACCAAGGGGAGCGGCACCAACGAGGCGCACCGGATGGCTGCGCTGGTCAGTGGTCTGCCCGCCACTGCGGAAATCCCGTTCGACAAACAGCGCAAAATCTCCGGCTTTTTCCGTGTTCTGTCCGAAGTCCGTCGCCTGCGACCGGAGCTTCTGGTGATGGAAGGCAGCGGGCTGGCAGGCGGCGGCGCGTGCCTCCTGGCTCGGTTGCTGTACCGCATCCCCTATGTCGTGAGCAGCGGCGACGCGATTGGGCCGTTCATTGGCAGCCACCATCCGGGACTCGGGCCGATTTTCACCCTCTACGAGCGGATGCTTTGCCGGTGCTGCGCGGGATTCATCGGCTGGACCCCCTATCTGACCGGACGCGCCATGACCTTTGGAGCGCGACGCGCCATGACCGCACCCGGCTGGGCAATTGGCGGAGACAATCCACAGCCCAACGCGCGGGAGACGGTACGCATGCGCCTGGGAATCGGTGCTGACCGGATTGTTTTCGGGCTGGTGGGTGCATTGGAGTGGAACGCGGCCAAGCGCTACTGTTATGGACTCGAGCTGGTGCGTGCGATCCAGCGCATCCGGCGTCCCGAGGTGGTGGTTTTGATTGTGGGTGGCGGCAGCGGCCTCGAGCGTCTTCGTGAGGAAGCCGGATCCCTTCTGGGCCGGAGTGTTTTTTTGCCCGGCCCGGTGCCCCTGGAAGAAGTGAGCGCGGTGCTGTCGGCTCTGGATGTCGCCCTGCTGCCACAATCGCTGGATGCGGTCGGCATGTTCCGCTATACCACGAAGATCAGCGAATACACGACCATGCGCCTTCCCATCATCACCAACCGAATCCCCATGGCTTACGACCTGGATCATGACGGGATTTGGCGGCTTCCCGGAAGAGCACCCTGGGACGAAACATTCCTTGCGGCACTGGCGGCCCGCATGGAGAGCGTGACGCGCACCGAGATTGCCGGAACGCGTGAACGGATTTCCGGCCTCGGAGCGGTCTTCAACGAGGAGAGCCAAAAAAAATCGGTGAGTGCATTTCTTGCCGAGCTGCTGGAGGATTTGCATGCGTCCCCGGCTGCCTGAAGCCCTCTGGAGGTATTCGCGAGCATTGCACCGTCGGGGGTGGCGGCGGGCGGCGCGGCTGTTGAAGACCCTCAACTGGGCACTCAACAAGTGCCTGCTTCCAGCCGAAGCCGAGGTGGGGGAGGGGGTGATCCTCGAGCACTACGCGCTGGGTATCGTCATGCACCCGCAGGTGACTCTCGGCGACCGCTGCCGTATTTATCACCACGTCACCCTGGCCTCGGAATCTCCTATTGGCTCCGGACACCGCATCATCCTTGAAGAAGGAGTGACCATTGGTGCTCACAGTATCGTCATCGGGCGCGGCAACAGAACCCTGCGCATCGGTAAGGGCAGCATCCTGGGCGCGGGGTCGGTCCTCACCAAAGACATTCCCGCCGGAGAAGTCTGGGCGGGCAACCCGGCCCGCAAAATCCGCGATCTCCCATGAATCCCAAGCCAGTGCTTTTCACGCTCTACGAAAACGACTACCATTACGGCGTCGCCGCACTCATCAATTCCGCCCTTCACTGCGGATTTCCCGGCGAGGTTCATGTCTTTCACCGGGGAGGGCTGCCTCCCTGGGCCGGGTCACTTGAACGCACGGATCAGGATGGCGGCTTTGTGGTCGGCGGAGTCCCCGTCACCTTCCAAAACATCAATCCCCTCCGGCATCTCGGCTACCACAAACCCTTTGCCGCCCTCGAGGTGTTGGACAAGTACTCCCAATGCCAAGCCGTATTTTATTGCGACCCGGACCTTGTGTTTTTGTCGCCCTGGGAGTTCTTCGAGGACTGGGTGGGGCAGGGCGTGGCCGTCTGCCAGGATTCGCATTTTCCGTTCTTGTCTGCCGATCATCCCTGGCGGGCTGAGTGGCGGCAGCTCCTTGTGGCGGCCGGACAGCGTGTGGTGACGGATTCCCCGTATGCCAACGGCGGATTTTTTGGAGTTTCGCGCCGGGATGCGGAGTTTCTCAGGATTTGGTCGGAGGTAACGCTCGCCTACGAGTCGACGGGGAATGACACCAGGGAATTCCGCATGTCTGAGCGGCACCGGGCTGTTGTGGGCTGCCAGGACTTGATGAGTGCATCTCTGATGGGATGGGGCGGCCCGCGCTCAACCGTCGGGCCGGAGGGCATGGGATTTACCGGATACCACTTCCTCCTCTCGCACGACATCAACCATCCCAAGGCGTGGCGGTGTCCCTTCATTCGGCGGGCATTGGGCGGCTATCCGCCCACGCGGGCGGCAGGACTGTTTTTGGAGCAGAGCGATGGGCCGATCCGCGCATTTTCACGCGGGCAGTTGGCGATAAAAAAGCTTTCCTATCGGGTCGGTCAGTTGATTTCGCGGGTGTGGCGTCGGTGATCCAGGTTGGCATGAATTTTGAGGCTTCCGCAGGGGGAGCCGACCGCTATTTTCGCGGCTTGCTTTCCGGGTTGGATGCTCTGGGTGTGCCTTACCTTGCGGCAGCGTTTGGGAAGAGCGCGGAGACCGGCCCGTCCGCCAGCAGGCGCATCTCACTCGGCCCGCCCACAGCTCCTCTCTCCGCCCGCTGGTGCGCACTCCGGCGATTTGGAAAGTACGCGTTTTCCGAAAGCCCAACGAGACTTTTGGCGGCCCACTTCGCGCTTTATGCCGCTCCCCTGGTTTCATTGCGAAATGCTCCTCCCCTGGTGGCACACTTTCACGGCTCCTGGGCTGCCGAGTCCGCTGCGGAGGGAGAAGGGCGGATCGCCGTGGCTGCCAAAGCCCTCGTCGAGCGATACGTGCTCGCGCGTGCACACCACTGCATCGTCCTCTCCAACGCCTTCCGGGAATTGCTGACAAAATCCTGCGGAGTGGTGGGAGAGCGCATCACCGTCATTCCCGGAGGTGTGGACACGGAACGGTTTTCCTGCCCGCGCGCCGACCGGGCCGCTCTGCGCCGCCATCTGGGCTGGCCGGAAGACAAGCGCATCCTTCTTTGCGTGCGGAGGCTCGCACGGCGCATGGGTCTCGAAGAATTGCTGAAGGCATTGGCGCAGGTGGTTCACGCTCATCCCGACGCACACTTGATCATTGCGGGGAAGGGGATCATGGAAAAGCCGCTTCGCGAGATGGCATCCGCGCTGGGCCTGGAGGCCTCCGTACAATTTGTGGGGTTTCTGCCGGAGGTCAGCCTGCCGTTGGCCTATGCGGCTTCCGAAGTCTCGCTGGTGCCGAGTCAGACGCTGGAGGGTTTTGGTCTGGTGACCTTGGAGTCGCTGGCCTGTGGGACGCCGGTGTTGGTCACTCCTGTGGGTGGTCTGCCGGAGGCTGTTTCCGGGCTGGCTCCCTCCCTGGTGCTGCCGGGGGCCGATGCGGGAGCACTTGCTGACGGCCTCAACTGTGCCCTGCGCGGGGGGCTGCCTTCCTCCGAGGCGTGCCGCGCCTACGCCGAGAGTTTTGCGTGGCGCAATATCGCCCGGCGTGTTCTGGCCGTCTATGAAGGAGCGTCCCGATGATCTGCTACCTGGATCAAAGCGGCCAGTTGGGTGGAGCGGAGCTGTGTCTCGCGGACATTGCGCGTCATTGCGGCGGACGGGTGGTTCTGCTCTCCGAGGGGCCCTTTGCGCGGTTTTTGCAGGATCGCCAGGTGGAAGTGACGGTGCTTCCGATGCCCGGCGTGCTTTCGCGAACAACGCGTGCGGCGCGATTCCGGGAGATTGTGTTTCGTTGGCCTGCAGGGCTGCGCTATGTCAACCAGCTTCGCAAGGCACTGCGGGGCGCGCGGCTGCTCTATTGCAATACACCCAAGGCCCTGATTTATGGGACGGTCGCCAATTGGGGGAGTGGCCGTCCGGTGGTGTTTCACCTCCACGACCTGCTCACTCCTGAACATTTCAGCCGCTCCAATCTGCGGCTTCTGGTCATGGCCGCCAACCGCGCCCGAGCCGTCATCGCCAACTCCCGCGCCACGGCGGATGCCTTTCGTAACGCTGGCGGAAAAACAACGGTGACCGTCATCCCCAACGGCTTCGCAACAGAGCCATTTGACACCGTCCCCCTCACCACCATCAAAGCCCTCCGCGCTGAATTCAATCCCGGGAACCGCCCGGTTGTGGCCATCTTCGGACGACTGGCCCGCTGGAAAGGGCAGGATGTTTTGTTGCGCGCCCTGCACCAGCTTCCCGGGGTCATGGCCTGGGTCGTGGGCGATGCGCTTTTCACCGGAGATGACCGGGCCTACGCGGACAATCTGCATCACATCGCCCCTGCGGAGCGTGTGCGGTTTTTGGGATTTCGCAACGATATTCCTGCGCTGATGCTGGCGGCGGATGTGGTGGTTCATTGTTCTGTTGCGCCCGAGCCTTTTGGCCGTGTTCTTGTCGAGGGAATGCTGGCCCGCAAGCCGGTGGTGGCAGCCAGGGGAGGCGGTGCCGACGAAATTGTCGAGGGGGTGGGGACGCTTCTTCCTGCCGGGGATGTGGACGCACTGGCGCAAGCGCTCAGGGTGCTCACGACCGATCCGGAACTGCGGGAAACACAAGGTCGCCTGGGCCGGGAAAGGGCGGTCAGCCGCTACGGACTTTCCGGAGTGCTTGACCAAACCACGGACCTCCTCCATTCCCTGATGCCCGCATGATGAAGCTGGCCCTTGCCCACGACTATCTCATCCAGATGGGAGGAGCGGAACGCGTCGTCGCCACAATGCACCGCCATCACCCCCGGGCACCAATTTTCACCAGCGCCGTCCGCCGCCAGACCCTCCTCAGGGATTTCGATGATGCCGACATCCGCACCACATGGCTCCAGTCACTGCCGGGCATCGGGGATCCCAGGCATTTCAAAAAATACCTGCTCCTGTATCCCGCCGCGTTTCGCTCGTTCGCGCCCGTCCAGGCCGATTGCGTCTGGATCAGCACGAGTACGTTTGCCAAATACCTGCGCGTGGCACCCGGGGGCCGCTCCATTTGCTATATGCACAATCCCACCCGCTTCCTCTGGCAGGCGGATGAATACGTTCCCAGCGAAGTGGCCAACCCGCCCCTCCGTGCGCTCATTGCCCTCCTGTCCCCGTGGCTCCGACAAGGAGACCGTCAAGCCGCGCGACGTATGGGAGTCCTCGTCGCCAACTCGAAAAACGTTCAGGAGCGCATTCGTCGGTGTTATGGACGCGAGTCTGTGGTCATTCACCCGCCGGTGCGAACGGAGAGTTTCTCGATCAGCCGCGAGGATGATGGCACTTACCTCATTCTTTCGCGGCTCATCGGCTACAAAAACATTGACCTGGCGGTTCGCGCATTCAACCGCTCGGGAAAGCCGCTTGTCATCATTGGCGAGGGATCGCACCGCGCCAAGCTCGAAGCCCTCGCAAGTCCCAATGTCCGCATTCTGGGACGCCAGTCGGAAGAGACTGTCCGGGATGCCTTGCGACGGTGCCGCGCGTTGATTTTTCCCGGTCATGAGGACTTTGGGATCGTGCCGGTCGAGGCGATGGCCTGCGGCAAGCCGGTCATCGCTCTGGCCAGGGGCGGCGCGCTCGAGACCATCCACCCGGACGAAACCGGAACCTTTTTCTCAGAATCCACCGAGGAGGCGTTGCTCGAGGCCGTCGCGCGCAGCGAGGCAACGTCCTGGGATGCGGAACGTATCCGCCAACACGCCGGGCAATTTTCCGAAGAGGCGTTTATTGAGGCCACCGACCGTCTGCTCAATAAGCGGTCTTCGGGGGACGAATAATGTGGACGGCGGTCCGCCAGAGGATGCGGAGGTCCAGGACCGGCTCCCACTTTTCGATGTAATCAATGTCGTATTCGACGCGGCGCACAATCGCTTCCGGGGTGGCCGTCTCGCCCCGGAAGCCATGAATCTGAGCCAGTCCGGTGATGCCTGGTTTGACGAATCCGCGGATCGGGTAGTTGGACATGCGCTCGGAAAAAAGCGTGTCATGTTCAATCATGTGGGGGCGGGGGCCGACCACGCTCATGTGCCCGGAGAGGACATTCAGAAATTGCGGGAACTCATCCAGGCTGAATCTCCGGAAGAACCGTCCTGCCGGATAGACGCGGGTGTCACCTGCGCTGGCCTGCCGCGCTGAGTCGCTGTTGCCCACATACATGGTCCGAAATTTGAGAATCACAAAGCGGCGGTTATCGAGGCCGGAGCGGGTCTGACGGAAAAAGAGCGGCCCCGGAGCCTGCAGCCGCTGGAAAAACCAGACCACCACCATCAGAAGCGGAAGGACAAAACAGACCACCGGAAGACTCACCACAATGTCCAACGTCCGCTTGATCGCCCGGTTGATCACGTTCTGCAGCGGCTCCTGCCGCAGCTCGATCAAATCAATGTTGTCACACTGAAAATACGAAAGTCGGCGCTGGAGGAAAATATCCAGATCATTGACGAGAGAGACGCGGCAGCCGTGTGCCTCGGCCATGCGGAGCCAGTCGCCCAGCCGTCGGCGATCCCTCGGGCTGCCAATAAAAAACAGGTTACCGATTTCCGGATGCTGGTGGAGGATTTCGCTGAGGTTGTCCGGTGCTCCGAGGCAGGGGAGGCCTCGTGGAAGCTGATCCGGCGTCGCATCCGTGGCGATCCCCACAGCCTCGAATCCAAAAAGACGGGATTTTTCGAGCAGGGGGCTGACGTATGCCAGCTCCGCCGGATTCCCCACCAGGAGCATCTTTTGCGCATTCCTCCCCAGAAAAAACCGCAGAATGTCGAGAGCCAAAAACCGCGAGAACAAGACGAGCGCGAGATAGACCGCCGGAAAATACAGAACGAGGAAGAAGCGGGAAACCCGGGTGTCCCACAGGAGAGCCAGGAAGACGAGGCTCAGTGCGCCGGAGAACAGGAGGTGGGGCCAGACAAAGCGGTGGCTTTCCATGATGCCCGAGGAGACCGAGAGGATGTCGTATTGCTTGGATCGGAGGAACGAGAGGATCAGCGTCAGGATGAGAAAAATGTATAAGGACAAATAGTGCGGCATCATTCCGGGCAGAATGACGGACGTTCCCATCCGCAGCCCGATGTAACACCCCCAAAACACCAGGGTAATCACAATCGCGGCGCACACTTGGAACGCCTGAACCAAACCGAGTTCGCGATGCTGAAACATAAGGTGAAATGAGCCTTTATCCCATTTCAGAACCGCAGGTTAATGGCAAGACCGATGGTGTTGCTCGTGTAGGAATCTTCATCTGAGGCGGCAAAGCGCTTTTGCAGGGTATCAAAAAAAATCAACTCGACCGTCCGGGTGAGGGCATAGGAAAGCGTGAGTCCTCCCTCGAGATAATCCAGGTTGCTGCGCTCCATCTCACCATCCCCCCATTGGTCAATATGACCCACCTCCGCGCGCAGAGTCAGATCGGTCTTTTCATAAAATCGAACGAGCAATTTTGCGGCCACGGCCGTACGCATTTGGAGGGAGACACTCTCGAAGGCGTCGGTGTTGATTTCCCGGTACACGCGCAGCAACGCGCCGAGGCGGTGGGTGAGGTGGTAGGCGGCGGTGACGTCAAAGATTGGGGCGTTGAAGGCGTTCAAGTCCGCCACGCCGGGTTGGAGCTGCCGCGTTTGATAGCCGAGCCGTCCCATGAACCGCCAATGGTAATCGGGGCGGTAGAGCCACTGGAGTCCCAGCGACTGATAGTTCTGGGTTCCGATGGGTGCCCCGGATTGGCCATATTCGATAAACGCGCCGCCGGCCAGGCGGGAGCTGAATTGATAATCCCAGGCCAGGACGCCCCGATGGTCGGTTCGCTGGCCGCCGGGGTCATTGTCACTCACCGATCCAAGATACGAAAGGAGACCCTCGGATTTTGCGGTGAAGGGGTAGCGGGCGAAGGCGTTGGCTGTGAAGGTTTGTTGCTTGGCGATGCCGGTGCTGTTGACGAAGACGCCGGTCTGCGTCTGGTATCCGAAGTCCGCGCCGATCTGGAGTTTGGTGAAGGGGTAGCGCAGGGTGAGGTTGATGTTTTCGTTGGCCGCGTTCATCTCCTTGTAGCGGTTGTAAAACACGAACGAGGGCGAGTAGCTCAGCGCGGCCAGTCCGCGCGTCCCGGTCTCCACGTAGAGACGCGGGTTGAAGGTGTAGAAGACATCGGATTGCTGTCCGGTGGAGGCTCCGAACACATTGTCGTTGAAAGCGACGGATTGGAAAAAATCCATGGCATAGCGAAAGGGGCCCGCCGTTCGCAGATTCCTGCGCTGCTTGGCAAAAACCAGGCTCGGCTCCGGGATGTCCGGCATGATCAGACTCACCTCGCTCTCCCGCATCATAAATTGCTCGGTCGTCTTGCCGATCTCGTAAAACACCGGATGGCCGCGATCCAGGAGGATGATCTCCCGTTCCTGCGTCACAGGATAATCAATCACTCCCAGGGGCGGAACCTCGTTGAAAGGATTGGCGAGAAGAAACACCGCCTCCGGATCGTAGTCGCCAGGAGTGGACTCCGGCAGGGGAACCCCGGTTCGCGTCACCGTCTCGAAAAGCGATTGCGCATCGTTGCGGATCGTCGAATCAATCGGAAATCCCTTGGGCAGCGCACTCAGCGGGTCCTCGGGCGGCAGCATCGGAAAATCCAGCCGGTACGCCGACGGATCCACCGTATCAAAGACGCGCGCATCTCCCGAGCTGAGGTTTTCCAGGGTGGTGGATTCTGTCCGGACGGATGCGAGGGGCAGAACCGTGACGGCAGCCAGCATGAGGGTGGCCCAGCGGCGTGGGTTTCCAGGACGCGCCCTCATTGAACCGTGGCACCATCTCACGGCGCCTGCCGCCAGATTTCGATAATTTCCAGCAGGAGGCTGCGGGCATGATCCGGTGCCACGCCGGTTCGCTCGATGGTTCCTTTCAGATCGTCAAAAATCTGCCGCCTCCGGCGTCCTGCCTCGGACTCCTCATCGTCCATCGGAGTGCCGATTTCGTTGCGACAGGTCTTCAGGGCGAGGAGCAGCCTGGCGCGACCCTCCTCGCGCGTCAGACCGGACTTCTGGAGGAGATCGAGCACTGCGCTGAATTTTTCACGGCGGCGCGATCCTGCATCCGTCAGGTCGCGGCGGCCCGGAGCCTTGAGGGGAAGCGTCGCACCGCACGCGCAGATTCTCTCACGGTGTGGGAGCTGGTATTCGGGGTCGCTCATGCGCGTGGTGGGCGCATGACCGTTCGGGAGGGTGGTCAATGACAGAAAGTCCTCGATGGTTTCGTATTTGCGTCCGCAGGAAGGGCAGAGGACGGGGAATCCCGCGCCCTCGCCAGCAGGACGCACGCGGGAGGAGAGCGGCTTCTGCGACAGTGGCGCGTCCTTCACCGCCGCGCTCCGGGCGAGGTTAAAGACCAGCCCGGTGACTTTCACTCCGGAGCGCGTGAGGAGATCCGCCGCCCGCCGCGCTGCGGACTTGGTGGTGTGACGGCTGTGAATGACGAGACAGACGGTCGGAAAATTTTTGGCAAAGCAGAGGGTATCGCTCAGCGTGGCGACCGAGGCGGAGTCCACGATGATCCGGTCGTAGAGCGCTCCGGCACCGTCAAGCAGGGCGTGGAAGCGCTGACGCGAGAGCACCTCGACGGGATGAGCGGAGGGGGTGCCTGCCGTGATGACGTCGAGATTGGGAATGCCGGAGGAGAAAATGACACTCGAGAGGGGTGCGCGCCCCAGCAAAAAATCCGAGAGCCCCGGGTGTCCCTGATCCACAAATCCACGCTCCTCGATGGCCGGGTCGCGCAGGTTGGCGTCAATGAGCAAGGCGCGGAAATTGTTTTGCGCCAAGGCGATGGCCAGATTGATGGTGCTGAAGGTGACGCCCGTCCAGCTCGAAGCTCCTGTGATGAGGATAAACTTTTCGTCTCCGGACACGGACTGGAGGGCCGTGCGCAAGTTGCGGAAGGCTTCGGCAGTCTCGGAGCGTGGAGCATGGAGGGAGGCACCCTCCGTCCAGCGCAGCACGGGATCCCGGGGGTGGTCATTGCTGGGAATCGAGGCCAGAACCGGCAGACCCAGAAGTTTCTCCGCCGCTTCGGGGGTCTTGATGCTCGTGTCCAACTGCGTGATCAACGCGATGATTGCCAGCCCCAACAGCAACCCCGCGAAGACGCTGGAGAGCAGAACCTGGCGGGGTGCCACGGAAACAGGAACCGCATACTGCGCCAATGAGGAAATTTGCAGGAGCACCGGCTGGTTGCTGTTTTGAGAAAGCTCCTCGCTCAGCCGCTTCAGCGTCGCCTCGTAGGCGAGTTGATCCACATCAATCTGCCCCTTGAGGACCTGCGAAAATACGGCCATGTCCCGGATATCAAAAACCTTCTGCTGTTGCTCGGCGGTTTCTTTGAGGAGTTCCTCCTCGCTCCGTCGCGCGGCGGCCAGCGCCGCTTCCACGCCGCGGGCAATGTCCTGCACTCGGATGCGAAACGAGTCCTCGAGGTCCTTCAGCTCGGTGGAGGCCTGAACCACAAAGGGATGGCCGCTGCGGTAGCGCTGCTCGAGTTTGGCGAGGTTGCCCCTCAGCTCATTGATGCGCGCCGCCAGGGTGGCGACTCCCGGTGACTGCTGGACTATGGAGAGACTGGCCAGCTTCTCGGTGTCGCCGTCACACTTTTCCACTTCGCTGTAATCGCTTTCCACCTTGAGCCGCTCGCTGCGTGCCTGGGTCGCACGGCGATCCAGGTCGCGCAGTTTTTCCGAAGCCAGATCACTTTCCTGATCCACCGAGACATTGCCCCGGGCGCGGGTGTAGTCGTTCAGCTTCTTCTTGGACTCGGTCAGCTTCGCATTGAGCTTTTCGGCCTCGCCTTTGAGCCGCTCGACATTGGCCTGGATCGCGGCAGCAAGCCGCTCGCGGTCAATGGCAATTCCCTCTTCAGCCAGCGCATTGGCCACTTCGGTGGCAATCAGCGGATCCTGATGATCAAAGGTGATCGCAATCAGGATCGTGTCGGGAATCAGAGCCGCCTTGCTGTTTTGAAAGAGCAACCCCGTCACTTCATCCTCCGTGCCACTCAAGCGCCCCGACCCCAGAAAGCCCGCGCGCGCTGTCAGATTCAGTTTGGCCACCACACGCCGCATCAGCTCAGGGGTGAGAAATGTCCGCTCGACGGTCTTGAGATCCTCCGGAAGCAGCGGGCTTCCTGCCGCCGGACTCCCGCCGGTCAGGGAGACCCCCGTTGTCGAGGGACGGCGCTCCGCCTTGATTTCGGACTGCGCCTGATAAATGGGCCGGATAAACCGCGTGATGATCTTTCCGCACACAAACCCAAAAACGAGCGTCAGCGCGACAATCCAGTAGAGCCGCCGCAGGGTGTCCAAAAACGCCTTGAAATCAAATGAGCCAGCCCCTGCCGGATTTTGCGCGGCTTGGGAAAATGGATCGTCCAGCGCAGGATCAGGAGGATTCATTAAAAAATGGTTTCCGGAATGTGGATGATATCGCCTGCCGAAATGAGAAAGCTCTGAGCCTCCGGCGACTGGGCGTTCACCATCAGTCTCTCGACGCGATCCCCCGTCTTACGGCTGATCACCGCTCTTCGCGTGTTGCCGATCACGGTGTTGCCACCCGCCATGGCGATGGCTTCCGGCAGCGAGACGGTTTCCTCCGGAGGAATGACAAATGTGCCGGGCGTTTTCACCTGGCCCCATACAGTGAAGCGCCGTGGAGCATAGGCCAGCACGGTAACGGTGACCTGCGGGTTCACGAGCTGGCTTTTGTTCAGCCTGGCTGCAATGTTGGTGCCGGCTTCTTTTATGGAATAGCCCTCCACTTTGACGCGCCCCACAAGGGGGACGGAGATCGTTCCGTCCCCAAGAACGCGCTGACGCATGGTCATGAGCGGCTCCTGAAACACATCCACCTGCACCACATCGCCCACACGAATCAGATAACTGCTGCCCGGCT
Source organism: Terrimicrobiaceae bacterium (assembly GCA_021463905.1). Classification (GTDB taxonomy): domain Bacteria; phylum Verrucomicrobiota; class Verrucomicrobiia; order Chthoniobacterales; family Terrimicrobiaceae; genus JAJTZA01. Next base: position 20,171 of record JAJTZA010000052.1, read on the forward strand.
CAGGTGGCTCGATCAGCGGAAACTGCGGATTGACCCGCTTGGCCGGGGAACTGCAGGACACCAACACGAACAGACTCAAAAGAGCCCAAGTTCCGGGCCACAGGCGTTTGAGTATCAAGATCATCTGACGGAGTCATAAAAAAAATCAGCGCACGAAACAATCATTTTTCGCAAATGACCCTTGGTGCCCTCGAATCCTGACGATCGCCCCTGCGGGACAGATCGTCACCTGATCGAGGCGCGCCCGCCCGGAATCCTGGGCAATTCCGGAATTAGAGGTCAGACCTTATTATCAGGAAATCCGCTCCTATTTTATAGAGTAGAAACAAAACATACCGTCACGATCCCATTTCCAGAGGTTCGGGAATCCAGCGCAGAGTCATCGGGGTTTCTTGAAGCAGGCGTTCGGTGACTGACCCCTGCCGCTTGCCGTCATTGATGCCGGGCGCTTCGGCGCGGGCAAAGGGAAAAAGGTTCCTGCCCCCGCCGACACCGCAGCCTCCCTCCGGCGGACGCCCCGAAACGGTCAAATGCCTTGCGTCATTGCCCGGGCCGCGGCGCGATCCGGGCGCCCTCGTTCACGGTGTCCGGAGGATGGAGAATCACCCGCTGCCCTTCGCTCAGGCCGCTTTTGACTTCCGCAAAGATGCCATTGCTGTGCCCAATCTCGACCGGGACGGCCTTCGCCCGACCGCTCTCGTCCAGAAACGTCATCCACGCATTCCCGCGGCGGAACAGCGCGCCGGTCGGAACTTGCAAAATTCCCGCGCCGGTCCAGGTGACGATCCGCGCCTCCACCCGATAGCGGTCCCCGAGCCGCCCTTCGGGGAGATCGGTAAAATTGACGCGGACCTTCACGCGTTGTTCCTCCACGCCGAGGGCGGAGACCTTGAGGAAACCTCCGGGCTCGACGAGGACGACCCGTCCGTGCAGCGGTTCGCCGCCGCCCCATTGTTCGATGGAGACTTCCGCGCCGGGGCGGACGTTCACCGCGTCGCTGGAGAGTAGTTCGATTTCTGCTTCGAGGTCCTTCGGGTCGCCGACCTCCAGGAGCGGAAGACCCGGAGTGACCGTCCGTGCGCTCTCCTCGAACACATTGAGCACGAACCCGGAAACCGGCGAACGGATTTCCAGGGGCTGCCCGGTTTCGGCGGGTGCGCCGGTCGCCTGAAGGAGTGCCGCCCGGGCCTGCTCCAGCTCGAATTCCGCGACCTTCAGGGCAAAGCGCGCGGAACCAAGCTGGTTGTTCAGCATGTCCACGCGGTTCTTGGCGGTGTCAAATTCCCGGACGGCAATGGCGCCTTTCGTGCGGAGCTGGTCGGCGCGGGCGAGTTCCTTGCGGGCCAGCTCCAATTCGGAGGAGGCGCTCTCCACCTGTTCGACCCGCTGCATGCGGGCCGCTTCGGCGGACCGCACCGCCGCTTCCGCCTGCGCCTTTGCGCGCGGATCCAGAAAGCTGGACGGCTGCGCCTGGATCACGGCCAGCACGGTCTTGCCCGCCTCGACCGGATCCCCCGCGCGCACCGGCACGCGGCGCAAATACCCGGCAACCGGCGGCGAAACCACATACCGGCTGCGAATGCGCGTCTTGCCTTCCTCCAGGACGGAAACCACAAGCGGTCCGCGCAGGACCTCCGCCGTATCCACCACGACCGGCTTCGGCAGAAGACCGAGAACGAGCAGCCCAAGGACAAGCGCCCCCGACAGCGGGAGCAGAATTTTGCGCCATACTCCCTTGCCGGAGCGTTTGGTGGGTGAGGGTTTCATTTATTCGCGGGCTTTGAGGACTTCGAGCAGATCGAGATGTTTGATGCGGCGGCTGACCACGTAAAACGAAAAACTGGAGGAAAGCAGTACGATAAGAACGGCTGTGGCGTAGGATTTTTGCGTGAGCACGAGGGGAAGGCGGACCGTTTCGGTGCTGGCGGACACGACGATGAAATTTGCCAGTTGCCCGCCAATCCAGAGCCCGACCGGGATGGCCACCAGGGTGAGCATGAGCAACTCGCCGATCAGCACGCCGGCCACCTCGCGGTTGGTGAATCCCACCACCCGCAGCGTGGCGAGATCCCGTCCCCGCTCCGACAGGGCGATGCGCGCGCTGTTGTACACCACCCCGAAGGCGACAATGATGGAAAAGGTAAAATAGATGCTCTGGATCAGGTTGATCGAGTCCGCTGTGGTCTTGCGAAAACTCTCCTGCAATGCCGCAGTCACGCTCACCCCGCCGATCCGGGGCACTTCTTTGACGGCATCCAAAAATTCCACCCATCGGTTCCGGTCCACGGAAACATGGGCGCCACTCACCGTGGAGCCTTCCTGCATGAGACGGCGCAGCGCATCAATGTCCATGTACGCCTGCAACCCGGAATAGTCCGTGATGAGCCCGGCCAGCGGTGCCGTGTGCACCGGGCGGCGGCCTTCCTGCACCTCCATCTCAAGCGCATCGCCAGGGTGCGCCCCAAGCATTTCCGCGAGCTTCTTTGAGATCAACAGTCCGTTCCGGGGAATCGAAAGCGGACGGCCCTGTGCATCGAGCGCCCGGTTGAGCAACGTGCCCGGCGGCACGCCGGTGATTGCAAGGCGGTGGCTCCGGTGCCCGTACCGCAGCCGCACCGGAACGCTGCGGAATGGCTCCGCATGGATCACGCCGGGAAGGTGCCGGAGACTGTCGAATGCGGGGGCCGAACTGGGTTCGATCAGGCTCACCGTGGCATCCTGCCGCTGCGCTTGCGTCCATTGGAAATCGAGAAGAAAGGAAATGCCGTCGCGCATCGCCCCCGGCACGATCGGAATGCCGACCGCCAGGGCCAGCCCCAGCGTCGTGAAGAACGCTTGCCAGGGTTTGCGTTCGAGGTTGCGCAGGGCCATGCGCATGGAGGGACTGAAGAAATTCTGCACGCCGAGGCGTTCCAGGAAGGACGGCTTGAATTCCGCCGGAGGTTCCGGGCGCATGGCTTCGGCGGGGGGCAGGCGCACCGCCTGCCGGACAGCTCCGATCACGCCAAGAAACGACGCGGCGGAGCTGATGGCGAAAGCCAGCCCAATCGCGCCGTAATCCAGATGGAGCGTCAGTTCGGGGAAGCGGAAGAATTTGTGGTAAAGATGCACGATCGTGGCGCCCAGTTTCGCTCCGCCCAGTCCCCCGGCCACCAGCCCGATGGCGACGATCACCAGGGCAAATTTCACATAGTGGCTGCCGATCTGTGCGCCCGAATAGCCGAACGCCTTGAGTTGGGCGATCTGTTCGCGCTGCAGGCGGATCACCCGCGCGAGTACCGCGCTTGTCATGAACGTCGCAATGCCGAGAAACACGATGGGAAACGCCACGGACAGCCCGTTGAGAATGGCAATCTCGTCGTCGAGTTCCTTGGCGGAGGGATGGTCATGGCGGTCGAAGGCAATGAGCCCGCCATAGGGTTCGAGCAGGCGGTCGAGTTCGGCCATCACAGGTGCGGTGTCCGCTCCGGGAGCGACATCAATGACGACACTATTGAACGCGCCATCGAGGTCGTAGGCCGCCGCCAGATCGCGTTCATTCATCCAGAACACACCGAAGCGTTTGTTGTCCGGCAGCGCCTGCCCCGGACGGGTCTCAAACACATACTCCGGCGAGAGCGCAATGCCGACGATCTCCAGGGTTTCCTTTCCCCCGCGCAGAATCACCTCCACGGTGTCGCCCGGACGAAATCCATGCGCGTCCGCAAACGCTTCCCCCATGAGCACCTCCCGGGCTTTGCCCGGCTCCGGATACCGCCCCGCGCGCAAATAGAGCAGGTTCATCTGCATCGGACGGTCTTCGGGAAGAGACAGAATCGTGCCGTCCGCGGGCTCGGCAAGGCCGGGCAGATCCATGCGGACGCTTCCCTTCACCCGGGTGTCCACGGCGGCCACGGAGGGGATCCTTTCCAGGCGCTCCCGCAGAGAGTTCGGGGCGCGTTTCAGGTCGCAGAAGACATCGGCAAAACGGTGTTCTTCGTAGTAGTGCACGCGTGTGGTGTCGAGGGACAGAATCAGGCTGCGCGCCATGATCATCATGGCGAGCCCGCACGCCATCACCAGGCCGACCGCCAGCATCTGGCCCTTCATTTTTCCGACATCGCGGAGAAGCTTGCGGTCAAGCGCTCTCATCACCAGTGCAGGGAGCGCACCGGACGCCGCTGTTCATTGCGTGCGATGTGGGAGATTTTTCCGTCGGAAAGATGGATCACCCGGTCAGCCATCTCGGCCAGCACCGCGTTGTGCGTGATGAGGACGGTGAGCGTTTGCAGGTCGCGGTTCACCTTCTCGATGGCCTCCAGCACGGTGATGCCGGTGTTGACATCCAGCGCGCCGGTCGGTTCGTCGCAGAGGAGCACTTCGGGACGCTTGGCAATGGCCCGCGCGATGGCGACGCGTTGTTGTTGGCCGCCGGACATCTGGGACGGAAAATGGTCCATGCGATCCCCGAGATCCACGAGGCGCAGGGCGTCCTCCGGCGCCATCGGATCCGGGGCAATCTCGGTGATCAGGGCCACATTCTCCCGCGCGGTCAGACTGGGGATCAGATTGTAAAACTGAAACACAAAGCCCACCGAATCGCGGCGGAAGGTGGTGAGTGCCTCCTCGTCGGCGTGGGTGAGGTCGCGTCCGCGATAGGTGAGCGTACCGGAGGTTGGCACATCGAGGCCGCCGAGATTGTTGAGGAGCGTGGATTTCCCGCTGCCGGACGCCCCCAGGAGGACGATGAGTTCTCCGGGATACAGGTCGAGGTCCACGCCGTCGAGCGCGCGGACCTCCACTTCGCCGCTCGCATACACCTTGGTGATACCCCGCCCGATAAAGAGAGGCGGGGCAATCATTGAGCCCCCGCCTTTGGCCGGCCACCCCTCAGTCTGGTCATCCGGATCCTCACAGACGAAAAGGTTCATCCGTCCCGCTCAGGGAATGTCCGCCAAAGCAGGCGAGGAAGACCGGGGTGCAGACGTCATATCGGACTTTTGCGAAAAAATTTCGTCAAGTCAATCGGTATCAGCGATTCCGAAACGGATTTGCCGAAGGCGCTAGGAAGGCAGGTAAAATCAGGAGATCAGGGACAGACCTTATTATCAGGAAATCTGCTTCCGTTTTTTGTCGCATTTCTACGTCTTACTCCTCTCGTCGAGCTTCCATTCGTCTGGAAAAATCTTGCTTGGGTCAATGTTTGTCTCGGGAGTCCGTTTGCAAATAAGTTCGCCATGCTTCCGCAGTTACTGGCCCGGGCAGCCAGATTGCCTCTCGCTTGTTACCTTTGAATTCACTGGCTGACGCGACGTCTAGGGTGAGAGGATTTCCTAGCCAGCCGGATTGGATCGAAAGCGTCCGGAGGTTGCTTGTTCCGCCACCGATTGTTTGAGCCGCCCCCAGTCTGAGGGGAATCACCTCCTTGAGGAAAGCTGCTGCCAATGGTTTTGTCTGACCGACGCTGTGTCCCTCGGTAGGATGCAGTGCTAAAGTCCATGCCGCCCGATCCTGTTTGGCATTCTCGTAATGTTCCATGGAGGTTTTTATCCAGTCTGGTTTATCCATTTTCCCCACACAGGCAAGGATGGGAATCTTGGTGCGCGATCTGTCCGTGCCACCATGTCCGTCCGGGCACTTCACGTTGACAATAGCGATCACACGGCGAGGATTGCGCCTAGAAAAACTATTCGCCGTGTTACCTCCGGCACTTGATCCCCAGAAAGCGAGGGGTGACTGTGCGGCTTCTGGATGTCCGTTGGCACGCCCCAACTCAGCTACGGCTTTTTCAATCGTGGCCGTTGTTTTTCCATCGGGGTCGAGTTGATACGATCCATCCGGCTTGAAAAGTCTCGCTCCGACCAAGGCAAAATCGTTCTCGACGGCGATTTCGCGCCAAAGCGAATCGTCCACTGCTGTGCGGGCATCACCGTTTCGTCCCGGAATGAACAACAGAATGCCGCGAATTTTTGGGAGTCCCTCCGGTGCCCACCAACGAAATTGTGCTTCGTCAAGATACGGAGAAGGTACTTTGTCGGCTGACCATTCTGTGGAATTGGGCGATGGTTGCTGTGCCCAAGCCGCAGGTAAAAGGACAAGACACAATAGAAGAATAGGTTTGATTTTCATGGATTCGTAGGTTTCAGGTGATTGTGAAGAAATGCTTCGGCCAGCGATTGTTCGCTCGGAGACGGTCTGTAGAATGTGGAGTCGAGAAGGTGAAAGTCCACATTCGCACCGAATCCATCGAGCACCGTATGAAAAATTTCCGCGTTGTAGCGGCGACCACTGAAAGAAGCTCCATGGTCGTCATTGGCCCCCGCCGTAAGCAAGACAGGCATTCCTTTATAAACCGAGGTGGGCTGCAAACCGATCTCCTGATCCTGCCACGGAAATGAGGCTCCGGCATGTAAGGAAAGCGAAGCCACGAGTTCCGGCTTCCATCGGGCGAAACGCGCAGCGCACTGAGCACCCGCACTACGTCCATACAAATGGAGCTTTTCCGCCTTCACCGCATGTCGCGAGCGGATTTGCGCAATCGCTTCGAGCATGGCATCGCCGGACCAGAGCTGAGGAAAATGATACGGTGCGCAGGGATGATCCGCCCTCCATACGGTGTGATTCTGAAAAAATTGCGGGACGACCAAAACGAGATTGTGCGCGTCGGCAAAAGTGCTCCAATCCGAACTCTCCTCCAGTAACTCCAAGCCGCCATCATTGAACGCCGGAAGCATAATCATGATGGAAGAGTCCGCATTGATGATGGGTGGCAGACGATAAAACACCGTGACTTCGGCGTTCTCGAGCTGAGGGGTTGGAATTCGCAGGGCGAACGTCCGTTCCGGAAGCTTGGCGGAATCGGGATCGAAACGCAGTTCTTCCAGGAGGCGAACAGCAAGTGAGCGCAAGTTTTCGCGTTGACCGACAACATTCAGAAGTTCTCGACGGAAATTCCGAGGCATTCGCAGCATCAACGAAATCTCAAGATTAGCTGTTTTGTCGAGAACCTCTTGCAGAAGCCGAATGGCGGCAGCCTTGTTGCGGGCCCGAATTTTCAAACGGGCCAGATGAAACAATGCCGAAGCCTGCAATGCCTGATGGATGCTATCAACGCTTGTGATGCCGGGTGGCCCTTTCACCACCAACTCGAACAATTGTTCCGCTTCAGCATAACGCCACCCCCACATGAAAAGAATGCCAGCGTCCATGACCATAGCACGTTCGTCGTCCGACAAGGCCCCGCTGCCATAGGTGCGCATGATATCGGGAAAAAATGGCAACAAGAGTTGTGTGGCTATTTCTCGGTTGGACATTGAATCGTCCAAAACCCAATTGCTCTGCTCCCACCAGTTGCGGATGGAAGGTATCTCAGCAACGAAAGCTTCCTGCGCATGCTCGCGCAGCACCCGTAAAAACGCCGGAATATCCCGCATGAAGTTCGGCGGGCCGGTTAATTGATCCGCTCCCTGTCTGCGAATTTCCTCCAACGTCACATCACGCCAGTCCAATTGATACAATCCAAACGGACGCGGCGTGCGATCAGGCACTCCAATCCGCTTGACAGCCCGGGCAGACGCTTCGGCAAGCTGCCGATGGAAGGCTGAAAATTCCTCCGCGCTCAAGTTGTGCGCCGGAGCACCCATAGCCGGCACCAACCAATGAATCGGCGCGTCCACGACACTGAACTGCTCTGCGTTGCGGACACGATCAAGCCAGTGGCACAATCCATCCACAGCAAACCGGATCAACTTCCGACTGTATTGCCTCCAAGCAGGATAATCTCCCATGTGAGGATGTGGCGTGCCATCGGGATGACCGAATTCGTGAATGCACATCCATGCTGCCCAACTTGCCATCGAAAAGCTTCCTGCGAATCGCTGCATCCATTCCGGATCCATGGTTTTTCGTCGCGCACTTCTTCCACCAATGGCCAAAGCCGCCCGGGATTCCAGAGCAATTTCTTCAGGAGTCAAAAAATCGAGCTTCCGAAAATCCTCCACACGCCACGACTCGGCATGCACGATCTGGATTCTGCCATCCGCATCAATTTCCATCCGGAACGGGCGGGGAGTGACTTGTTTGGGATCAAGCACCATCCCGGACTCTTCCGAGGCTGCGCGTCCAAGCCATTCCATGCTCTCCGTCATCGCCTTGAGCTTATCCGCCTGCGGAAGACTCGGCGCGTCGGAAAGCATGCGAGTGGTTTGACGGGCTTCCTCCGCTACTTCCTGTGGAGTCAAAATCGCCTGCATATCCGTAAGCCAAATAAAACGGGCCAACGCGGCGGACGGATGCCCTGCATCGTGCTCAAAGAACGCCTTCAAATCCGTCAATCCATCACGCTCTTCGCCGGTGAGATGGCGTCCGGCAGCCACGGCAGGCAGGAACTGTTGAATGTACTGCAACTCGACCCAAGGACGTTGCGGATCGTCGGCAGGCAACAAGCGTAGGAGCACCTGACGTTTGGCCGAGTCCAAGTAATCTCCGAGCAGACTCTCCGAGCCTGTGAGGCTTCCAAAACGTAACCCAATCACCAGAGGATGATTCGGTTCCTGCAAAAGCAGAGCCAGACCTGTTGCAAATCGCTCCGCTTGATCTTGGGAAGTTTTCAGCGTGCGCAGCAGATTGTCGGTAGCGGGAAGTTGCGCGGCCACCGGCTTGTCCACCTCTTCCTCTTGCGCCTTTTCACGCAATAAAAAGTTAAATGTGTTCGCAAGCTCCGCATCCGTTCGGGCATCTGTGGAGTCAATTCGCATCCGTTTTCGGGCAACAACCTTCCCCGATAGATCATTGGCGAGAATCCATTCGATTTCTTCACCATGCAGCCATCCCCTCAAGGTGAAACGCGTGGTGAATCCGTCGGCCGTTGACCAGCTCGATGCGGATCCTGGCGTTGCCGCCGCAAGATAATCCAACTCGTGCCCCAGTGCTGCCAGTGACTCCGGCAGTAAGAGATGCGATCCGGCCAATTGCCTGATGGCGGCCTTTTCCCAATGCCGTGCCACGCCGCGATCGCCTGTTGCTGCTGTCTGGACGCCCAAAAACGTAAGTCCATCGCGCGGGGTGATAGCTCCGTCTGCGGCAACTCCCCGCCCTTCCAAACCGGTTTCCAACCAGCGTTGCAGTGCCTTGGAAAATTCCGGCAATCCCAAAGCGTCGTAGCAACGCTGCTCCCACTGATAAGCCGCAACAAAGCGATGATTAGCCTCTCTTGCTCTCCGAAATTCCTGCAATGCCGGTAAGATTTGCCCCGAAGAATAGGCACTCACACCCCGATAGAACGGCAGGAGTGCTTCGATGCCCACACGCTGTTGGTAGGGCACCACTTTGCTGCCTTTGGCTCCTGCGATGAGCGGAAGCAGATTTTGCCAAAATACCTCGGAGTTTGCCATCGTCAGCCCCCATTGGAAAACAGCCAGAACAGAACCATCGGCAGAAAATATTTTTACCTCCACGGAATCCTTGTCTGTTCGTTCCACCGTCAGAATTTGGCCCGCTCCTGCAAATGCCGGTAAAACTTTCTCCATTTTCTGGAAACCGCCTTGAACGGAAAAGCGCTCGTCGAGCACCTGCCAGGCGAGGGAACGATCCAAGATGGGAATGCTGTATCTACCGAGAAATTCTCGAATCAATTGACCGACGGCCCGAGCCTCCGGATCGTTAGACTCGAGAATCACCACTTTTGTTCCTTCCACGTCGAGCACCGGGGAAATCCCCGCCAACAACCGAAGGCTCTCCTTCTGCAGTTTACCGAACGGAAGGCGGATGGCGCGTTTCAATTCCCGACCATCGAGCGCATTCGCCAAGATCAATGTCCATGCGGTGGAGTCGGGTTCTTGCTCCAAAAGAACGAACAGATCGGCAGTTGAGCCAAGCCTCATAGCAAGCGGACGTAACGATGCGGCAGAAAGAATCTGCTCAGCTTGCAATGCCGAAAAATTGGCCCGTTCCAGCACTTCCACCCCTTGAACTCGTGACAACGCTGTCTCGATCAGTGCCGTTGCATCCGGGGGGCCAAAGATGGCAACACGCCGCGTTTGTTTTTCGCTTAGGTTCTGGTTGCCGACCGCGTCTTTCGTCGGTTCGCCGAAAGCGGAAAATACCAGCAGAATTCCCGCAACGATTGCGGCGACAGGGGCGGCGAATCTCATTCGGGCCGGAGCTTGGGTGCGATGCGTTCGAGCAGGGAGAGAGATGCTTCCTGCAGAGCTGTTTTGCCGGCGACGGCTTCAGCCGTGTCAACCGCAGTTGCTGTTTCCGAATCCACCACCAACACCGATCCATTCATGGACTCAACGCGAATCTCCACCCGGGCGCGTGCGGACAAAAGCTGCCCTCGTCGTGCTCCGGGCTGACTGAAAGCCTCCCCAACAATGCGCAGACTTGGCATCGAAGCCACCCCTCTGGGATCGAAGATTTTGAATCCAAGCTCCATCAGTACTTTTTCAAATTCCGTTTGCGCCGCCGGATCAATGACAGGGCGTCCCAAATCCTGCTCCGTAATGCGCACGGAAACGGTGCGCCCGCCTCCTTCCACGAGCTTGCGCAAAGCAGCCACCCGCTCCGCACGCGTGACAACCTTCGGAACAAAGGCAGTGTGATTTTTTTCGATGAGGGCACTGATTTTATCCGCCAATTCCTGAGTGGGTTCGGCAAGACTTTTGCCAGCGGTTGCTGTTTCACCGAACACCCTCGATGTTTCCGTACTCATGACCTTGGCCACCAGCAGAGTATTGTCGGAGGTTGAAATAACTCGTCCCATAATCATGGCCTTTGCGCCAAGAAGCTGTCCGACGCGAGCGGCGGATTCCGCATCGGTGAGGCCGGAAAGACCAATGGTTTGTTCGCTGAGAATTTTATCAATCTCGGTGCGCTCTACCAGCCGGAGCGAGGGATTATGTCCGAGAAGAACTCCAAGCCGTTCGGAAACTTCCACAGCGGCAGGTTGCAGGCGGACATCCGAGGTTTCAAAACCCAGAATGGCGACGGTCAGCGGCTGCGCGTCGGCTTTTAGTGACGCGGGTATCAGGGTGAAAATGGCAAGTAAGGTGATAATAATCTTCATGGTATGCTTTTGGTAAGAGATTCGGCGAGGTGAAGGAATTGAGCCTGGGCCAGCGGATCCTGCGCAAAATCATGGTGAATGGGGCGTTGTCCCCAAAGGATCAACTTTCCATTTTCCTGCGTTTCGAATCGCGACTGCCAACTGCGGTCGGGTGCTGCAAAAACCATAATCACTCGCGCCAGTCCGGACGTAATGAGGAAGTCCTCCTTGTCGGCGGCATCCACCACCAACATGCCATCGCGCCCATCGGCTCCTGGGGTATTCAAGTCAGCCTCCACAAACTGGATGTTTAAGCCGCGCAAAAACTCACGCATACCGGGCAACTCTCCAGCCAGAGCAAGCGGAATCTTCGCCGCTGCCATCGCCTGCCATCGTCGAGTGAAGGCATCTGGCGGAAAAAGCACCAATCGAATCACCTCCAGCGGTACAGATTTTTTTTCACTGCCTACGTTGAAAATCGCCCCGCGATAGGTTTCCGTTTTTTCCGAAGTTGGCAGATCCAGCGCAAAGCGTCCTTGCGTCAGAATAGGGTTTTTCTCAGGAGTACGATCGTAAGAAAAGGTGGATTTTCCGACAGGAACCGCAAGGGCATCTCCATCCAAAAGCCAAACAATCTCGACCTTCGGCATTGAGTCGGCCGGATGGCGGGCAAAAGTCGCCTCAACCGCTGGGACTTTATCACCGCCAAAGCGGGCCACCACGGGCGGAATTCCCTGCCCGACCGAACCGTCCAAGGCCAGCAGAATAACCAGTGTCGAAATAGTAATGCTCATGTTCTATGAATAGTTCGGGCAATGGCATGGATGCCGGATTGCTGATTCACCAACCCTGATTCTCCGACCAGAATTACCTCGCCGGAGCCTGTGATGAGGGGGGTGACACAAATCGAACCCCCGGCGATGTTCACACAAACCGA
>JAJTZA010000053.1 GCA_021463905.1 Terrimicrobiaceae bacterium
CCGGACTCTGATTTCAAAGTGCCCGCCGATTACAGTGAGATGCAGGCGCCTGTCCTCCCGTCCCCGGGTGCGCCCACCGCTCCGTAAGTTTTATAATAGGCCGCCGCCGTCTGTCCGCCGGAGCCACCTCTGGCAGGAGGCAGCCTTCTCTCCACAGGGGGGGAATTTTACCCCGTGTCGGCTCTATTTTGAAGAAGGGGCCTGAGTTTTGGCGGCTCTCTCCTGGAGTAATGACGCGAGGAATTGTGCAGTCAGATTGGCGATAACGTTATAGCCGGCGAGATTCGGATGCCGGTCACCATACCATCCCGGGAGATCCCCAAAAAGCGCATCCAGTTCATTGTCCAGAACGACCACCATGCCGCCATGCACGCGCGGTTTCAGCCACTCGTGGTGGCAGGCCGGGATTTTTTCCAAAGGGTAGCGGCGATAGTTGAGCATGTTCGGCCCGTTCTTCAGCGCGGCGGCGTAGCCGGGGTAGATGTCGAAAACCGGGAGGCGTTCCTCCGCTCCAATGCGTTGGATAAGATCATTAACCGTCTTGCTCGATTCTTCGCTGAGGTAGGGGATGATGGTCGTCAGAATAATCGTCGCTTCGGGGTGATCCTTGCGCAGCATGCTGAGGAGTTCCTGATAATTCTTTGGAAAGTTTGTGATGAAATCCTTGTCCTTTGATGCGTCGTTGATTCCATAGCGGATAAAAATGAAGTCGGGGGTGGGGAGTTTGGCGACGTCGCGCTGGTAGCGGCCTTTGTCAATAAGGGAGCGAATGGTTTCACCGCTCAAGCCGGAGGCTATGACATCGGCGGGAGTTCCTGATGCGTCCAGAATGTGTTGGAGGGTTTGATCCAGATGCGGCCCCTCGGGTTTCATCAACCGCGGAATACTGCCTTCCGTCGTGCTGTCGCCCAAAAGCAGGATGCGGATTTTTCCATCGTCTTCACTGCGGACGATCCCTTGGCAGAAAAATGTGACAAGGAGAAGAAGCACCACCATCCAGCTTCCACAAAAACGGCGTCTTAGGAACGGGCAGGACAGGAAGCGGTTTTGAACAAGGTGTGATGGCAAAAATCCGACGCTCATAATGGGCAGATTCTTAAAAATGTTCTCTCAAGGCGCAATAAAAGAGTGGCTTGCCGACGGGTCACCGAATTTTTTTGGAATCAGCAGTTGACAATTACCGCGTGGGGTAAGATTCTCACCGACCCACGAATTTTTTCACGAGATTTATGAAGCGCACCTATCAACCATCGAAGCGGACCCGCAAGCGGCTGCTTCCCAAGGGCGTTGAAATCCACTACGCCCGCCACACCGAGGCCTGAGCGCCGAAGGTTTCCTCGCGCGGCCCGGCTGCGGCGGACTTCCGAGTTCATGGAAGTACGGCGGCGCGGGCGGTTTGCCCAAGGAAGCTGGCTGAGAATGACTGTGCTGCGAGACCCATCCTTGAAAGTGGCGCGTATTGGCTTGGTGACATCGCGCAAAGTGGGTGGTGCTGTCGGGAGGAACCGCGTTCGCCGCCGACTTCGGGAAATTTTTCGGGAGGTTCGCGGAGAGGTTTTGGGAGGCTGGAGGATCGTCGTTTCGGCAAAACCGGGTGCGGCAGAGGCTTCTTACTGCGATCTGAGAGAGGAATGGTTGCTTCTCGCCCGCTGGCTTTCTATCCTTCCCGCTTCCACATGAAAATTTTTCTTATGGCCATTGTTCATGCGTACCGGGCGGTTCTGTCACCGGCCCTCCACGCTCTGTGTGGCCCGGGTGCGGGGTGCCGGTTTGAGCCGGGCTGCTCGACCTATTTTTTGGAGGCCTTGGAGGCGCATGGCGCATGGCGTGGCCTGATACTCGGCCTTCGCCGGATCGGTCGCTGCCACCCCTGGGGTGGGTGTGGATATGACCCTGTTCCGCGCGCCCTGCCCGCCACCCGTACGCAGCCCGGCACCGGGCTCCCCATCCGCAACAACATTCCGGACTCCGGACACTTCCCCGGCTAATGGACCGTCAGGGTTGGATCGCCGTCATTTTGTGCATCGCCGGCCTCGTCGCCTGGCAGATGCTTTACGTCAAACAATCCGACAAACAACGCCGCGCCGCACCCGCAGCAACGGCGACCGCCACGCCGGGGGCTTCGTCCGCCACGCCGGAGGCCACGCCCACACCAGCTCCCCATGCCCCGCCCACGCTCCAGTCGGCGACGCCGCCAGCCTCCCAAACCGTGAAGGTGGCGGCGCGGGAGGCCGAATATATTTTTGGGAACAATGCCGGAGGCATCGAGCGGGTGATCCTCCTCCTGCATTTCGCGGAGCGCAAGGAGCCGGTCTTCCTCAACAGCGAGCGCGCGTTCCCGATTGGCGCACTGGGATTCCAGCCGGGTGAAATCGCCGGAGGGTTTGAAATGGCCGCAGAACCCGGGCGGGGCAGCGTGGTCTTCCGCAAAGTCGAGGAAGATGGACTGGAAATCACCAAGCGCTTCACCACCCCCCCGAGGGATGCCACAAACCCCTACCTCGTCGGCCTCACCGTGGAATTCCGAAACACCGGCGAAAAACCGATCTCACGCGGGAGCTTCTTTGTCAGCACGGGAGGAGCAGCCCCCATCCATGCCTCCGACCTCCCCATGTACACAAAATTCGTCTGGATGCACGCGGGCAAAATGACGGGGATTGACGTCAACTGGTTCAAGCCGGGTGGCATCCCGTTCCTTGGCCTCCAGTGGAGTGGACCGAAGACCCTCTATCACGAGACAAAACCCGACGTGACCTGGGCGGGGGTCACCAGCCAGTATTTTTCCACGTTGGTGACGACCCTGGGCAACAAGGGCTCCCAGGTGTGGGCCGGTCGGTTTGAGGCCCCCAAGCCGGGCAGTGCGCCGTCCTTTGGGATGCAGGGCGCGCTGGGCTTCCCTGGTTTCCATCTCGAGCCGGGGGAAAAATCCGTTGAAGAACTGACCGTCTATGCGGGCCCCAAAAACCTCTCCCTGCTGAAAAAACTCGGCGGCGGCCAGGATCGCGCACTGAATTTTGGCATGTTTGGCATCGTCAGCGAGGTGTTGCTCTGGACAATGAACCGTCTCTACGGCGTCTTCCACAACTACGCGGCGGCGATTATTGTCCTGACTCTCATCATCAAGTCTCTGCTCTGGCCGATTCAAAACAAGGCCACGCGGGAGATGCGCAAAATGGCCGCGTTGTCGCCGAAGATGACCGAGCTGCGCGCGAAGTACAAAGACGAGCCGCAGAAGCTCAACGAGGAGATGATGAAGATGTACCGCGAGTATGGAGTGAATCCGTTCAGCGGCTGCCTGCCCATGCTCATTCAGATTCCCATTTTCTTTGGATTTTACGCGATGCTGGGCAGTGCGATTGAGCTGCGCAACAGCTCGTTCCTCTGGGTGCAGGACCTCTCCCAGCCCGACACGCTTTTCCGGGTTATGGGCTTCCCGGTCAACATCCTCCCGATCATCATGGCCGGCTCGATGGTGTGGCAAATGGTGATCACCCCGAAAAGCGGCGACGCCATGCAGCAGCGCCTCTTCTATTTCATGCCGATCATCTTCCTGGCCTTCTGCTACAATTATGCCAGCGGCCTCGCACTGTATTGGACAACACAGAATATTTTTTCTATCGTGCAGTTGTACCTGACGCGCAACCGCCCGCTGCCCGAACTCGAAAAAAAAAGCGTGATCGCCAAGCGGGAAGCTGCCGCAGCCAAAAAGAAGAAGCGACATAAACCCTTCTGACCCACGTGATCGTATGAGCACCCAATCCAACCCGCGCGAACTCCTCGACACCCTCCTCGGCTATCTCGGCTTTGCCATCGAGATCGAGGAGCAGGAGCGCGATGGACACCTGACCCTGCAGGTTCACTCGCACGATGTCGAGCTGCTCACCGGACACCACCTGGAAACCCTGGAAAACCTCCAGTATCTCCTCAATCGCCTCCTCCAGGCCGCAGACCCGAACGCAGCCCGCGTCACCGTGGATGTCGAGCACCATCGCGCAATCCGCGACGACGCCATGCTCGCCAAAATCCACCACCTCGCCGAGGCCGTCCGGTCCTCCGGACGCGCCCTCCAGACCGAGCCGCTGAACTCCTACGACCGCTTCCTCGTTCACAACGCCTTCAAGGACGACCCCGACATTGCGACCTGGAGTCCCAAGGACGACGCCCGCCTCAAACGTATCACCCTCCGCAGACGCTTGAAAACCGCATGAAAACCGGAATGGCCACCCGGCGTTGTTTTCTGTCGGCTCTCTCCCTCCTCGTTATGACGACCACTCTGCTGACGACCAGTGACTGCGAAGCGGCAACGGCGGAGCCGGTCATCACAGCCCGCAGCGCACTCCTCTTTGACGCCAACACGGGAAAGGTTCTCTTCAAAAAAAATGAAAATGACCGCATGCCCGTGGCCAGCACCCAGAAGCTTCTCACAGCTCTGATCGTCTGTGAGGGCGGCGACCTGGATCACAAGGTCGTCATCACCCAGTCCGACACCCAGTGCGAACCCACCAAACTCTATCTCAAGCCCGGAGAATCCTACACCCGGCGCAACCTCCTCACCGTCCTCATGGTCAAAAGTGCCAATGATGTCGCCCGCGCCCTCGCCCGCGACAGCGGAGGCAGCATTGACGGCTTCAGCGAAAAAATGAACGCGCGCATGCGCCGCCTGGGCGGTAACGCCTCGAACTTCCGCAACCCCAACGGCCTGCCCGACAACGAACAGTATTCGACCGCCCGCGACATGGCCCGCGTCGCCCGAGCCGCTTATTTCAACCCCGAAATCCGAGACATGATCCGGCGAAAGTATTTCACGTTTCAGTTCAACTCGGGACGGACGACCACGCTCAAAAATACCAACCGCGTCCTGCGCGCCTACTCGTTTTGCAATGGCATGAAGACCGGCTATACCGACAAAAGCGGCCACTGCCTCATCTCGAGCGGTTCGCATGAAGGGCGGGATGTCATTGCCATCGTTTTTGGAAGCAACAAAGCGCGGGTGTGGCCGGAGTCCACCGCACTGCTCGCCTATGGATTGGGTCTGAGTGATGAGCAACTGGCCGCCATGCACCTTGACGACCAGCCGCCGCCGACGACGGAGGCCGCTCCCCGCCGCAAGCGCTCCCGCGCGAAAAGCCGCCGCCGATAATCACGCAGGCGGCACTTCCTCCAGTGCCTCCACTTCCTCCGGCTCTCCCAAAAGAGCCTTCGCCTCTCCGGACGGCAGGGCGGACACTTCCTGCAGCTTGCGCTCCATGACGCGGCTGCGCCGGCCGGCCTGATCAATTTGGCTGGAGGCCTGATGCAGCTTGTCTTTGACCTTTTCGAGCGTCTCGCCAAATTTCCCAAATTCGGTTTTGACCGCACCGAGCGTCTTCCAGACCTCGCTCGATTGCTTTTCGATGGCCAGCGTCCGAAAGCCCATCTGCAGGCTGTTGAGAAGCGCCACGAGCGTTGTCGGCCCGGAAATCACCACCCGGTAATCCTTCTGCAATTCCTCGACAAGACCGGGCAGACGCAACACCTCCGCGTAGAGGCCCTCGACCGGAAGAAACAGGATCGCAAAATCCGTGGTGACCGGCGGGTTCAGGTACTTGTCGTGAATCTCTTTCGCGCTGGATTTGATGCGCTCCTGGAGCTGGCGCAGAGCCGCTCCGGCTGCGGCGGTATCCGCTCCCGCCGCCACCAGCCGCTCGTAATCCTCCCGGGGAAATTTTGCGTCAATCGGCAGCCATACGCACGAACCCTCCCCATCCCGCCCCGGCAGGCGGATGGCAAATTCGACCCGCTCGCCTCTCTTGTGCGGTGACACATTCCGGTCGTATTGCGCCGGGCTGAGAAATTGCTCGAGGATCGAGGCCAGTTGCATCTCACCCCACGCACCACGCGTGGTGACATTGGACATGATTTTCTTGAGATCGCCCACGCCTTCCGCGAGCTGCTGCATGCTCCCCATGGCCGTGTGAACCTTCTCAAGATTCTGGCTGACCACCTGGAACGATTCTCCCAGTCGGCGTTCGAGGGTGGATTGCAGTTTCTCCTCGACCGTGGCCCGCATCGCCTCGAGCTTGGCATTATTGTCCTCGCGCAGTTCCGCCAGCTTGCGTTCCAAAACCGAACGCACCGCTTCGAGCTTTTGCTCGTTCGAGCGAGTCAATTCGCCCAGGGTGGACTGGAAGGCCTCCAGGCGCTGGTTTTGGAGGTCGAAGGAGTGCCGCAGCGATTCGCCCAGCAGGGAGATTTCACGACCGGTCGCGCCGGTGAGTGCCTCGCGAAACTCCGTGAGCTGGCGATCCAGTCCCTCGCGCAAGGCGGTCACGGCTGCGGCTTGTCCACGGATGGACTCGGAGGTTCCCGCAGCGGCCTGGCCGAGCGATGTTCCCAGCCACTGGGTCAGCTCCTGACGCGACCGGGATTCCTCCTCGCGGCCCTCCTGGCGCAGCTCACGCAGAACCCGCAGGAGCCGCTCTTCCACCCGCCGGGGCAGCCCGCCCAAAACAATCAGGAATACGCCCAGTGCCACGAACATCGCGGCAACAAGAAAAAACGTCCATTCAGGAAAGCTCATTTTCTTACGTCCATGCCGGCTTCATTTGTGATTGTTCTCGTTACGCAGGAACACCGGGGAATCCCGCAATGCACCCATGGAAAGGCAAAATCCCTCAAACCGCGAGAGGATTTTGAGCATGTTCAGTACTGGTGGAGA
>JAJTZA010000054.1 GCA_021463905.1 Terrimicrobiaceae bacterium
CTCAAGCCGTCGGAGATCAGTGGCGGGATGCGCAAGCGCGTCGGTCTGGCCCGCGCGGTGGCGATGGACCCGGAAATCCTTTTCAGCGATGAGCCCACCTCGGGCCTCGACCCGATTATGACGGCCGTCATTGACCAGCTCACCCTGGACTTGACCCGCAAGCTGGGCATGACCGCCGTCGTGGTGACCCACGACATGGTCAGCGCTTTTCGGATTGGCACGCGCATGCTCGTTCTGGGTGCCGGGAAGCGCGCCGGGCAGGTGATCGCCCTGGGCACCCCCGAGGAAATCCGCCACCACCCCGACCCGGAAGTGCAGCAGTTTATCAACGGCGAACCCGACGGGCCCGTTCCGCTCAAACTCGCCCCCGAGGACTACATCAATAAACTCATCGGCATCGAACGCTCAAAGGGCCTCTCCTTTTAATTCGCCAAGCCCGCACCATTTCATGGCGACTCCGTTGCGAAAACGGTTTCAAATCCCGGCAGGGCAGCCTCGTGGAGTGCCTGTTCGTAAAAAATGACCGTTGTGGGGAATTCCTGCCTGGCCTTTTGGATGGATTCTCTGGCGTGTTCCAGGTTTCCGTTTTTCCAGGCAAACACCGCTTGGGCGCACAGGCGGGCGGGATTCTGAGGCAGAGGGGGAGCGGGGAAGCGGGCAGTGAAAAGTTTTGCCTCGTAGTCATGTCCCTGCTGGATGAGGCAGAGGAAGATGTAAAACCCGATCAGTCCCCGGTATCTGACTGTAGGCAGGATGTCGCGAAAGCGCGCTTCGGCTTCGGCATGCCGTCCCGCGCGAAACAGTTCCATGGCGGCGGCCTGTTGCTGCTGGGTCTCCTCCATGGAGAGTCTCGTCACACCCAACTGACGGTTTGTCGCGGGAGGCGCATCCAGACGCCAGCTCTCGTGGGAAGCGGATTGTGACGACTCGTCCGCACGAGCCGGGGAGAGTGCCGGGTCTGCTGCCGGGGATGGCCAGAGTGCCCACAGGGTGAGGGCTCCGGATACCAAAAGGAGAATGCCAAAAAATCCGCCGATGAGGGTGTGAGCGGGCAGGCGGCGAAGCGGACGGGTTTTTCTCCAGAGGACGATGCGGCAGCGTCTTGCCAGGGAGGAATGGAGCCTGGGCACGGCCCGTGCCGGTCGTTCTTCCTCGGCGGCCTTGGACTGGGCGGCCTTGGCCCGCGCAGCCCGGAGTCGCGCAGCCTGTTCCTGGGAAATCTCCCTCTTTTCCTCGGGAGCTTCATCAAACGTAGCGGGCTGCCCGCGCAATCGCTTCCGGCTCTCCATGAATCGCCGGTAAGTTTTGCGCCTGCGACGCCAGTCATGCAGCCAATTCGAGAAGCTCACGCAATACCCAGTGAAGCAAATCCCGCTCATGATGAAAAGGTTTTCCTTGTGGGAATTCTCCTTGCGCACGGGCCGTTTGACAGTATTTTTTCCTCGCTTGTCCGAACCGGGAAAACCATTCGTGTTTCTTGATCAGGAGGGCCACCGTTGGCCGCTTTTGAGAAAGATGGGAGCCGCGCTGATCGTCCTCATCCTCGCGGGCGTGGCGATTTTTCTGGGTTCGCTCTTCATCAATCCCCCGCTTCCTTCCGCGCTGACGCGGATGAAAAAGGAAATCCGCACGATTCAGGAGCGGCAGCGGGTGGTTTCTGTGCGCGATAAGACGCCCTGGGCCCGATACGAAGCCTTGAAAAAATCACGTCTGGTCAAACGGGGTGGGTCGGAGCGCTCGTTGAAGCCTTCCCCTGCGACGCACCGCACGGATGAAAAAATTCGTCTTGGCTATTTCCGGGCTTCCGACATCGAGAGCGTGGCGTCCCTGACCCGCCATGCCCGGCAGCTCACGCATGTCGCCACGGAGAGTCTGTTCCTCTCTGGTGTGGGCGAGCCCCTGACCGTCAAGCGCGACGAAAGCACGCTGGATTTTTTGCGGAAGAACCGGCTGGCGCATATTGCCATTCTGAGCAATTACGATGATCCGGGGGACACGTGGGTGCCCGAGGCGGTTGAAGACCTGGCGTTTGGTTCGGAGGAACGCCGGAAGGACTTTATCGCCGGGCTGTTGAAGGCGCTGGACGATCTGGAGGCCCGGGGAGTTCTTCTGGATTGGCAGGGGATTGATCCCGCCTATCAAACCCAGGTCGCCCGGTTTCTGAGCGAGATGGGAGAGGCTCTGCGGAGCGTCCATCGGGAGCTTTGGCTCAAGGTGTCTGTCGGCGAGGATCTGAACGCCTTTGATCTGCCGACGCTGGCAGCCTCCGTGGATCATTTTGTCGCGGCCCTGCATGATGAAAATGGACAGGCCGACCCGCCGGGCCCCATCGCTTCCGCCGATTGGTTTAACGGCTGGCTCCAGGCCTTGCTTCGCGAAACGGATCCCTCCCAATGGATCATCGGATTGGGCGCTTATGGGTACGATTGGAGCGGGCGTCCCGGAGGTGCCGAGGAAATCAGCTTTTCCGATGCGATGACGCGCGCCCGGTTCAGCGGTGCGGATGATGTTGAAGTCGCGCCGCCGGATTTCAATCCGATGTTTGCCTATTCCGAAAACGGTCGTGAGCATACGGTGTGGTTTCTTGATGCGGTGACTTTTGCCAATCAACTGCGGGCTGTGCGGGCCGCAGGGATTGACGGGGTGGCGATTGACCGATTGGGTGCCGAGGATCCCGGGATATGGCAAGTTCTTGAGGCCTTCGCGAAAGGCCCGATGGAAGGCGGGCTTGCTGCGGAGCTTGCGATCCTTCCGGGAGAGGAACGCATCACCCATGTCGGCGAGGGGGAGATTGTCAGCGTGGAAACCCTGGAGCAGACGGATGGTGCGCGCCGTGTCGCCCGCTCCACAGAGGGGGCGTTCACGGAGACCTACACCGCCTTTCCGGTGTTTCCGACGCTTTTTCACACGGGCGGGGGCGAGGTCAGCCGGGCGGCACTCACGTTTGATGATGGCCCCGACCCGGAATGGACACCGCGCATCCTGGACATTCTCAAAAAATACCATGCGCGGGCTACGTTTTTTGTTCTGGGCGCCAATGCGGAAAAATACCCCGCCCTCCTGCGGCGTATTGTTGCCGAAGGGCATGAAATCGGAAGCCACACGTTTACCCATACCAACCTTGCGGCCATGCCGGAGCAGCAGGTGACCCTCGAACTGAATGCAACCCAGCGGGTCATCGAGAACGCGACCGGGCTTTCGACCCTTTTATTTCGTCCGCCTTTTGATGCCGATTCGCAGCCGGAGGATGTGGCGCAGCTCCGTCCGCTGCAAATTGCGCAGGACCTTGGCTACCTGACCGTGCTTGAGCGGGTGGACCCGCAGGACTGGGACCGCCCTGGCACCCAAGAAATTGTTCGGCGCATACAGGAACAAAAATCCGAGGGAACCATTGTTCTGCTGCACGATGCGGGCGGCCCGCGCCACCAGACCCTCGAGGCTCTGCCGTTCATTCTCGAAAACTTCCGGAAGGAGGGCATCCGGGTGGTTTCTGTCTCCGAGCTTTTGGGGATGTCGCGCGAGGAGGTCATGCCGCGCGTGGATCCGCACAAAAGAAATTCCTGGGCCAGCTCGGTCAGTGGCACCGGATTTATGATCCTGCGTTTTTTGAGCGAGGGGGTTTGGTTTTTGATCATGGCCGCGACGGTTCTGGTGGCGGTTCGCACCGTGATCATCGCCGGGCTCGCATGTCTGCACTGGCGAAAAGAACCGGTGATCACAGACTTTGCGCCACCCCTGAGCGTGGTTATCCCGGCGTTTCGCGAGGAGCGGGTCATCGCCGCGACGCTCCATTCCCTGCTGCAAAGCGATTACCCCGGAGGCATCGAAATCCTTGTGGTGGACGACGGGTCGCCGGACAATACCTCTGGCGAAGCGGCGCGTGTGGCCGATCTCGATGCGCGGGTGCGCGTGATCCGGCAGCCCAATCAGGGCAAGGCGGCGGCGCTGGAGAATGGCGTCAATCACGCCCGGCACGACATCCTGGTATTTCTCGATGCGGACACCCACTTCCTGCCCGACACGTTTCGTCAGCTCGTGGCACCGCTCGCTGACGCAAAGGTGGGAGCGGTCGCCGGGCATCCGCGCGTGGGGAATCCGCGGACACTCATTGCGCGTTGCCAGGATATTGAATACCTCATGGCCTTCAACCTCGACCGCAGGGCGCTCTCGCTCTGGAATGCGGTCACGGTCATTCCCGGTGCGGTGAGTGCATTCCGGCGTCAGACGATTGTTGAGGCCGGCGGGTTTCGTCGAGACACGCTGGCGGAAGACGCCGACCTCACGTTGTCCATCCACGAGGCGGGCTGGCGGATGGAATGTGCCCCACGCGCGGTGGCACTCACCGAGGCACCGGAGACCGCGCGGGCTCTTGTCAAACAACGCTTCCGGTGGGCGCTGGGGACGATGCAAAGCGTCTGGAAACATCGCCATCAGACGTTCTCCCGCCGCCACCCCGCCCTGGGCTGGTTCAGCCTTCCCGGGGTCTGGTTGTTCCAGATTTTGCTGGTGGCCAGCGCTCCGTTGATTGACCTGCTTTTTTTGCAGTCGGCGGTGATGGGGCGCTGGGGTGTGGTGCTGCCGTATTTTTTTGTATTTCTCGCGAGCGATCTGCTGCTGGCGTGGCTGGCGTGCCGGATGGAACCCATCCGTTGGACCCATGCGCTGTGGGTTTTGCCGATGCGGTTCCTCTACCGTCCGCTGTTGAGTTTTGTGGTCTGGCGCGCGATAGCCGCCGCGCTGCGGGGCGCATGGGTGGGCTGGGGGAAGCTCGACCGCACCGGAACCGTGACCACTCCCGCAACCCCACGCACGAACCCTGCCGCATGAAAGCCGCTCTGCTCGCCGCTCTTCTGCTCACCGCCTGTTCGAGGAGCACTCCGTCCGTGCCGACACCGGCCCCTCCGCTCCCGCCTTCGCTGATCCCTGAACACGGCGTACTGCTCGGTGCCTATATGGACTTTGGGGAAAAGGAGGACAGCGTCACCTTCCGGGGGATTCAGCGCTTTGAAAGACTGGCAGGCAAAGCACCAGCCATCATCGCGTCCTCCAGCTATTGGGGCGAGCAGACATTTCCCACAGAAAACACCCGTCTCATCGCCGGACACGGTGCGATTCCATTGATCTTCTGGTCTCCGTGGGATCGCCCCTATGAACAAAACCACGGGCCGGATCGCTTTGGCTTGCACGAAATTCTGGCCGGAAAGTGGGATGCCTACATTGACCGCTGGGCGGAGGGAGCCAGGGCGTTTGGGAAGCCGCTCCTGGTTTCGCTGGGCAATGAGATGAATGGGAGCTGGTTTCCGTGGTCGGGGTATTTTTATGGGAAGGGCGCTCCGGTTCCCGGAATCCCCGGAAGTTTTCAGGGGCCGGAGACCTTCAAAAAAGTGTGGCGTCACATTGTGGATCGCGTCCGTGCCTGCGGTGCCGCGAATATCCGCTGGGTCCTCCACTTCAACAACTATTCCTACCCGGCCGATGACTGGAACCAGATGAAAAATTATTACCCCGGCCCGGACTACGTGGACTGGCTGGGTTTGAGCGTCTATGGGAAGCAGTTTGCGGATGATCCCTGGTCAAAGGCGGTGGATTTGCTGGATTATCCCTACCGGGAAGTCTGTGCGCTCGACCCCGACAAGCCCGTCATGATTGCCGAATTCGGAATCGGTGAATTCCCCCAGGATGGAGACAAGTCCCAGTGGCTCACGGACATGTTTTCAGAAATCAAGAAACGGAGTCCGCGCATCCGGGCGGCCATTTTCTGGCACGAACGCTGGCAAAATGAGGACGGGACATTCAGCAACCTCCGCATCAATTCCTCGCTCCACGCACTCAACGCCTTCCGCGCCGCTGTCGCCGACCCCTTCTGGATCGGCAACCCGCAAATCTCCAATGAGCCGGATTTGAACCCGGCTCCGTAGAGCAAGCCGGGCCCGCGCACCGCCCGGCCAGGACGAGCCGGTGGGTGTCAGACGTCCTGGCGGGACGCCTCCTCATGGAGGCTCTGAACGAGTCGCGCCGCGATGCCGCCGGTGAGGAATTCGGCCACATCCCTGACGAAGCGCGTGAAATCCACTGCCGCAGAATGTCCGGCATCGTCGGAGATCACCCGGATGACCGCACAGGGCACGTTCCCCATCTCGTAACAAACTTGGGCGACGGCCGCTCCCTCCATTTCAACACACAGTGCCTCGGGCAGGTCGCCCCGGATGCGCGCACCCTCCGCAGGATCATCAAGGAATTGATCCCCGCTGACGATCAATCCCCGGCGGACATTCGGGCGGCTCATCCCGAAAGCCGCCGCACGCTCCGGCGGGACATCGCGACGAAAGTCCTCGGCGATGTAGGCGTGCGCGGCAGTCAGGGCCGAATCCGCCAGGTCACACGGGAATGTCGAGCGCCCCAGCAGCGGGATTTCGTAGCGGGGAAAAAGCGGTGAGGCGTCCAGGTCGTGCTGCATGAGGCGGTCGGCAATGACGACATCGCCCACCCGCAGTGCGCGATCCAGTGCGCCCGCCACGCCCGTCAAAATCACATGGGTCGCCCGGAATGTCCCGATGAGGAGCGCGGTCGTCAGCGCGGCGGAAACCTTTCCAATCCGGGAATACGCCAAAACCACAGACGCCCCCTCCCATGTTCCCTCAAGAAAATCACGCTGGGCCATTCTTGTCTGACGCTCGAGGCCCATGCGCGAACCAAGGAAGGCAATCTCCTCGGGCATCGCACCCAGAATCCCAATTTTCATGCGGTCTGCGGATGGTTCCGCGTCTAACGCTGTAACTGACTGTCGAGCATCCGCACGACGTTGCGGGTCTTTTCATCCTGCTCGATGCGTTTTTTCACCAGCTTGACCGCGTGAATGACCGTCCCGTGATCTTTCCCTCCAAAGGCGTCGCCGATGTCGGTGAGAGACATGGGCGTGCGCTCCCGCGAAAGATACATGGCGACCTGACGCGGGAAGGCGATATTGGCCGGACGACGCTTGCTGGTCATGTCGGCCAGACGCACTCCAAAATGCTCCGCCACTTTGCGCTGGATTTGGTCCACGGTCACCGCCCGCTTGGCCTGCTCCTGGAAGATGTCGCGCAGCAGGTTCTCGATGGCCTCCGGCGTGAGTTCCTGCGGGCTGAGCGAGGAATACGAAGCCACACGCATCAACGCACCCTCCAGACGACGGACGTTATTGCGAATCCGATCCGCCAAAAATTCAAACACCCAGGGAGCCAGACGGATTTGCATGCCCTCCGCCTTCTTTTGCAGGATGGCCATGCGGGTCTCCATGTCCGGCGGCTGCAGGTCGGTCGTCATTCCCCACTCAAATCGGGAGACCAGCCTCTGCTCCAGCTTCTCGATCTCGCAGGCCGGACGATCACTCGAAAGAACAATCTGCTTGTGCCCGTCATGCAGCGTGTTGAAGGTGTGAAAAAATTCCTCCTGCGAACGCTCCTTGCCCGCAAGAAACTGGACATCATCAATCATCAGGATATCCGCCTGACGGTACTTCTTCCGGAATTTCACCAGGGTGCCATTCCGAATGGCATCAATAAACTCGTTGGTGAACTGCTCGCTCGACAGATAGATAACCCGCGCGGATTTGCCATGCGACAAAACATGATGCCCAATCGCCTGCAGAAGATGGGTCTTCCCAAGCCCGCTGCCCCCGTAAACAAAAAATGGATTGTAAGTGCGCGCCGGCGATTTGGCCACGGCCATCGCCGCCCCATGCGCAAATTGATTGCTCGCCCCCACCACAAACGTCTCAAAGGTGTTCCGCGCATTCATTCCCGTGGAGACCGACTGACGCGACGCCGACTTCGCCGCAGCCGGCACCACCCGCGCCTCTTCCTCCTCACGCTCCCTCGCCACAAAACGGATCGCCCGGTCAGAACCCGTCACACTGCGCAAGGCCTCCGAAACCAACGGCAAATAATTGCTCTCAATGAAAAATTGATGAATCGGATTCGGAACGCTCAAAACCATCGCCGCACCATCGTCAGAAACCAACTGAACCCCCTCAAACCACCGCTGATACCCGTCTCCACTTATCCGCGTCTTGATCTCCGCAGAAACCCTCTCCCAAAGATTTGTCGCTGACACTGTCATGGCAAGTTATACACCGCGCCCCCAAGGAAACCCAGACGAGACTCCTGAGAAGAATAGGCGACATTGCAACACTGTCTCTGGCGAATGTCCCGAAAGGATACGAAAAAATTAAAGAAAAAATAATTTACAATCATCTGATTATAAGGATTTTATGAAAAATGATAGGTTGAGGTTTCTGGGAAATGCTCGGAGTGGCTGCGAGGGAAGCGGAAATGACAGTGTTTCTGTCATTTATGAAGCTGATGATGGGGTTTGAATTTTTCACAGGTTATTCACATGGCTTTGGGGTTTGTCCGTTGCACGGGGTTGAGGATAAAAATGGGGTGATGGAAGCTCAAGAAAAAAGACAAAAATTTTTGAGAAAAATTTTTTTGGTTTAGGATTTTTCCCTTGACCTTGGGGATGCCTAACGGGGTTAGGGAAGGGGGGATTTTTGGTGGAGAGCGGAGAAGCTGATGGGCTGGGGATTGGGGGTGATCGTGTGGGGGGGAGATGCGGGTTAGGGTCGGAGGGATTTCGCAAGAATTTTGGAGTTGCGGCCGCTGGCGGCGAGGCGTTCGCGGCGTTCTGGAGGGAGCAATTTGGAGTCGGCTTCGCGGAATCCGCCTTTTTGTTTGAGGAAGGCGATGGCCTGGGTGGAGAGAGCGAAGAGGGTGTTGAGATTTTTTTCGCGCGCGAGATTTTCGACGAAGCTCATGAGTTTGCGTCCGTAGCCCTGATTTTCGTGGGATTTGCTGACGTAGAGGCAGGCGAGTTCTCCGGAGTGGTTATCGGGGTAGGCGTGGAGGGCGACGCAAGCGACGGGGGTGCGATCAATTTCGAGCAGCCAGTAATCTTCGATGCGGGCGATAATTTCCGCGCGGGTGCGGCGGACGAGTTCTTCGTCGCGAACGGATTGTCGGATGAGGGTCATGATCGAGCGGACATCCTTTTTGAAGATGCGGCGGATTTGTTGGTACTCATTCGAGTGGATCATGGTTCCGAAGCCTTCGTGGCTGAAGATTTCGGTGAGGAGGGCCTCGTTGATTCCGCCGTTGAGGAGGTGGACGCGCGGCAGTCCCTGTGCGCAGGCCCGTGCGGCGCATTCGAGTTTTGAGGCGATGGTGCGGGCGATGGGGGAGCGGTCTTTTTTGAGGAGGTCGGTGGTTTCGGGGACGGAGAGTTGGCGGGGGAGGGGAGGGGACTCTTGAAGTGCGGCGGGGTCGGCGAGGTAGATGGCCTTGGCGGCGGAGAGCTTGAGGGCGACCTCGATGGCGGCGGCATCGGAGTTTACGCGGTAGGTGCGGCCCTCGCCGTCAAAGCCGAGGGGCGGGAGCACCGGGATGATTTCCTGATCGAGGAGCGCGTCGAGTGCGCGGGTGTCCACCCGTTCGACGCGTCCGGTGAATTGGTGGTCGCGGCCGCCGAGGATGCCGAACGGGTGGGCGATGAGCGCGTTGACGTAGCCCGCGCGCAGGTCCACGGCCGCCAGGCCTTCGATGATTTCGTGGGTGAGGCGCACGGCGGCATCAATGCTAACCTCGAGGGTTGCTTCATCGGTGATCCCGATTCCGTCAAAGTCGGAGGGGGCGATTCCGCGTTTTTGGGCGAGGGCGCGGATTTGGTGGCCGGCGCCGTGAACGAGGGCCACGCGGATGCTCAGGGAGCGCAGCACGGCCAGATCGAGAAGTACATTCCCAAAGTTCTCGCCGGCGGCCACCGCTCCATCCACGGCAATGACAAAAATCTGTTCCCGGAAGCGGGGGACGTATTGCAGGATTTCCCGAAGGTCGGAGACGTTCATTCCGAAGTTATGAAAACCTTGTGGGGAAAAGGCAAGGGGCAAGACGGCTTCATGCAAGTTTTGAATTGGTGGTGGGGCCGCGCAGGAGCGGTTCGAGGGCGGATTCGAGCAGGGCCGGGGATTCGAGGGCGGACAAGGCGGCGCACCGCGGGAGGGGGACGGTCGCAGCGGCGGGCAGATGCTGGGCCAGGGTGTCCACATCCTCACTGCGGAAGCCGGGGGCGGACTCCGGGTTGAGGAGGATCACGGGGTGCGGGATGGAAGGCAGGCGCGGGATCAGATCAAAGCGCAGGCCGCCTTGCAGGACATTGAGCAGGGCATGGCGCGCACCGGATTGTTGGGCGCAGACCGCAAGGTTGCGGATGACTTCCGGATCCTGGCGGGCGGGATCCACGAATCCAAACCGGGCTGCCCATGCGTTGAGGAACGGGTCTCGTGCGATGGACAGATCGTACAGCCAACCCGCCAGTGGGGGAATGCGGGCGGAGAGAGAGAGGCGGCGCGACGCCCAGGGGGCGACCGCGCGAGGAATCATGGGCATAAAAAGCGCCAGCGAGCGGAGGCGTTCGGGGTGGCGGGAGGCGGCCAGCAGGGCGAGGCTGGCGGTGAGTCCGGAAGCCACGACGACGGGTGGCCGGCCCGGACTGACCTCCGCCAAAAAGTCGGCCAGGCTTTGCGCGTAATCTGATGCGCTCATGTGTGTGGCCGGGCGTTCGGATTCCCCGAAGCCGATGAGGTCGGCTGCGATGACCTCCCGATGGAGAACGAAGGAGGGGTAGACGCGAGACCACTCGAAAGAGGAGGCACCCGGGTACATTCCGTGCAGGAAGACGACAGGCTCGCCCGCTCCGGAGATGTGATAGACCATTTCGCCGCAGTTGGTGGTGGCCAGCCGTCGGGCGAAGATGGCTGGTGAATGGTCCTCGGGGATGGGTCTCCGGGGCAGGCGGCGCAGTCCGTAGCGGAAGGCCAGTGCGAGGGTTCCCGCCATGCCGAGGCCCAGGCCAATTCCCAGGGCGCGCCGGGGGTTTTTCTTGAGGCTGAGTTTCAAGGTTCAGGTGATGACGGTTTTCCGGCTGCCCCGCACGATCCCGCCGATGATCCGGCCCTTGGTGAGACGCGCGACCTGCTCCGCCTGGCTCCCGGGGACAATGAGAACCATCCCAATCCCCATGTTGAACACCTGAAACATTTCCAGCGCGTCCACCTTTCCGCCTTCCTGAATGATTCGATAAATGGGCGGGATGTTCCAAGTGCCGCGACGGATCACCGCCTGGCAGCCGCGTGGCAGGACGCGCGGCAAATTGTCAATGAGGCCACCACCGGTGATGTGGGCCGCCGCGTGGAGCGCGCCGTCGGGCAGGGAGGCCATCAGCGGCTGATAGTTGCGGTGGACGCGCAAAAGCTCCGAGCCGAGATCGAGCCGGAGACCGGGCAGGCGCGAACCGGGCTTCAGGCGAAGTTTTTCAAAGAGAACCTTTCGCGCCAGCGAGTAGCCATTTGTGTGGAGGCCATTTGAGGGGAGGCCGATGAGGGCGTCGCCGGGCCGCACGGCGGAACCATCCAGGCAGTGCGCGCGATCCACGATGCCGACGATGGTGCCCGCCAGGTCGTATTCGCCCGGCTGGTACATGCCCGGCATCTGGGCGGTTTCCCCGCCGATGAGCGCGCCCCCCGCCGCCCGGCACGCCTTCGCAAAACCGCGCAGGATTTCCGCAAAAACCCCGGGATTCAGCTCGCCCGCCGCGAGGTAGTCGAGAAAGAAGAGCGGACGCGCTCCCGTCACAGCAATATCATTCACACAATGATTGACGAGGTCCTGGCCGACCGTGTCGTGCCGACCGGTGGCAAAGGCAATCTTGAGTTTGGTGCCGACCCCATCCGTGCTGGCGACCAGAACCGGGTCCCGCAGACCCTTCCAGTCGGGACGAAACAGTCCGCCAAACCCGCCAATTTTTGCCAGGACTCCCGGGCCGTGCGTCGAACGCACCAGGGCCTGGATGCGGGTCTTGACGCGGTTGCCGAGTTCCAAATCCACTCCGGCCCGGGCATAA
>JAJTZA010000055.1 GCA_021463905.1 Terrimicrobiaceae bacterium
GATTGCTGTCTTGGTTTTATCAGTCTTCGCGACCGATTGAAGCCATCGGTTGGGAAAGTCGGGGTAGAAATCCCTGTTGCGGGTGCTTAATATGTCCAAACTCCAGATAAAATCAGACCTTCCAGGTGGTGGCGGCAATATAGCGCACGCCACCATCCTGTGAAATGGGATCTTGTGCATCGTTGAAGTAATAAACGGTGAGCAGGGTGCCATCAGGCCGGACGAGCGTTCGCGGATACCCAAGATCCCAACTGCCTCCATCGTCCCTCAGAACGATCTCCTTTTGCCATGACCTTCCGCCGTCCGCGCTCAGCCGCGCCCGTATGCCATAGGGGTGGCGTCGGTATCCATAGACACAAACCACCCGCCCGTCTGGCAGATTCACCAGCGTGGCAGGAGCACCCCAGTCGTTGACGCGGGAGCGAAACTTCCAGGTCAGACCGCCATCCTCCGAAGCATAGATTTCCGTATAGGCGGTGAATCCGTTGTACTGGCGGCGCACGGATACCAGTAGAGTGCCATCCTCTTGAAAAATGGGATGGGGCATGATGCCCATGATGGAAGGGCCGACCAGGGGGATTTCACTCAGGATACCCCAACTGACGCCGCCATCCGAGCTGCCATAGACGACCGGGTGAGAGAGATTTTCATCATTTTTTCCGCGGGCACCAAAGGCGAACAGGAGGAGGAGGCCATCGGAACGCACTACGTAATTTGGACGGCTCGAAAGGAAGAGGAAGGGATCGTAGGAAACGAGACCACGGGGAAGAAGGACGGGATTCTCCCAAGTGTGCCCCCGATCCTGCGAAACCATCGTCCAACTCTGATGGGTGGCATCTGCAGGAGGAATCCCCGACCCAGCCAGCAAACAATATCCATCCCGCCCGGGATGGTACGACCTTCCTGGCTCCGCAAGGTGCCCCACGGGTGCCCTCGCCAGGCGCTCCCGGAAACCCTCCGTCTTGTAAATCGAGGCACTGGATTCGACGGGCCACGTCAGCCCACCATCGCTGGAGCGAAAAATCACAAACTCGCTGCCCACATCCACCACGTTGTGCTGAATGGCTTGCGGGCTGTAGTCGCAGCGCGCCCGCAAAAACCCCACCGCCACCTCCCCGTCAGAAAACTGCCAAAGCCCGCCGTTATGCGGCCAGGCCGCAAAATATCCCCGATCCCGAAAGACAACATGATGGTTCATAAAGAAGAGAAGGTATGGATTGTTGGCATTTTGGTGAAAGCAGCGGGACGTTCTGGCGGGTGTCAACCCGCCGTGGTGTCCTCTTTTTTTGTTGTTGAGGCGGCACAGAGGAATGCCGAGCGCAGCATGCTCATGTCGGATCCGATGGCAACCTTGGTGAAGCCTTTTTTGAGGAGGGCTGGGGTTTCGTCAGCGTTGCGAATGAGAAGGCCGGAGTGCCGGTGGTGGGCGCGGGCTGCTTCGATGACCAGGGTGAGCGCATCTTCGTAGTTCCACGGGGGGGCGGGCATTGTGGAAAGCGAGAGCTGCAGGTCGGCCGGGCCGACAAACAGGACATCCACGCCCTCCACCGCCGCAATGGCCTCGGCATTTTTCAGACCTTCGGCACATTCGATTTGCGCGAAGAGCAGTGGGAGGGTGTCGTTTGGCGGGCGGAGGCCAAAGCCGTGAGCGCGGACCGTCCTTGAGTATCCGCGGGAGCCCTCAGGCGGGTAGCGCAAGGCGCGGACGAGGGCGCGGGCTTCCTCGGCGCTGGAAACATGCGGAGCCATGATGCCGGACGCGCCCCAATCCAGAATGCGTGCGATCCGGGTGGGTTCGTGCGAGGGCACGCGCACGATCGTCGCCACCGGCCAGGCTGCCGTCGCCTGGAGCATCGGCAGGAGGTCGGCCTCCGTCATGGTTCCGTGCTCGAGGTCCATCAGCAGCCAATCAAACCCGCACTGGGCCGCCATTTCCGCGACGATCGGCGAGCCAAGAGACAGCCAGGTTCCAAAACGGGCTTCCGCAGAACGCATCAATTCCAATGCACGAACATTCATAAATCGGAGAGCGGACGGTTTTCCTGAAGTCCCTGACAGGCGGAGAGGAGTTTCGTCCGGGTTGCTTGTCGGAGAGCCGGGCCGCCTTGCGGTGTCAGGAAGCCGCCGGGTGGTCTGTCAAAATAGCCGGCTCCCAGTCGAATGACAGCTTTGACGATCATGTTTCGCAGGAGATGAAGCCAAAACCTCGGACAAAAATCAACTGGCAAGGGCCGGATGCTTTCATATCCGCGCAGGGCGAGCTCCAGGAAATCCCAGGAATGGAAGCAGGCCAGCAATGACAGATCATCGGTCGCATCCCCGCCAATCGCATCGTCCCAATCAATAAAAGCGGCAATGCCAACTTCCGTGCCGAGGATATTCCAAAGCGCGAGGTCCTTGTGAACCAGGCAGGGCGTCCCGACATCGAGCAGTGGCCGGTGATCGGCGATCAGCCGTGCGATACGGTTCGTCTCGGGCGGAGACAGAAATCCGCCGTCTTGCAGCAAAGCGAGGTGGCGGTCGAGGTGCAGGTGGAAATAGTCCGCATAAGAGGCATGGAAGCCCTTGAGTACGGCATCCCCGCCGATTTTTTGGCTTTGAAATGGGCCAAATCCTTTCACTGGCATCGCCTGCCAGCGCGCCACCCAACGTCCGATCTCCTCGGCGAAGACTGTGGCGGAGACTCCCCGCTCACGACAGAACCGGTTGAGATCGGGCGCCTCATAGTGGGTGATGACTTGAACCGCCAGGGGCGCACGCTGACGCGACACATCGCAAAAATGGACGTGCGGAGCGGGAATACCAGACGCCGTGACCGCCTCCAGCACGCGGCTCTCCTCCGCAAGATGACCGTCACCCTCCGGCCCATCCTCTACCCGCACAAAGAGCGTTTGCCTTCCCTGCCGCAACAAATAGGTTCGGTGCGTCCCTTCTCCACACGATGGCACCAGGTCAAATGGCTCCGCAAAACCCGCCCGCAATACCTCCCGCACCCCGGACAGAAATTCCACATCCCGCAACGCCTCCGGCTGACGCAACACCCCATGAAACGCCGCTGGCCGGTCGCACTTCCAATAATAAATATGACGGCGCAACTCCGCCGATCCTGAACGTAACCTTGTCATGGCAAATGGGAGATTGACACAACCTCCCTTTGGTTTAAACATTTAAATTTATATGAGGAAAAATATGAGAGGATTATCCATAAGAGGAGCGGGAATTTTTTGGGGAGTATTTGTTTTGCTGGGTTTGGGTGGGGCGTGTTGGGCGGAGTTTCGTCAATCCACTGCGCCGTGGCAGCAGGCGGGTTCAGAGTTGGAGGTGGTGTTGGGGTTGGAGCGGGAGGTTTTTTATTTTTCGGATGGGGTGGGCAGGTTTGTGGTGGCGTTGCAGAGTGGGAAGGGAGCGAAGCCGGAGGAGTTCGAGGCGGCTTGGTCGGTGCGGCGCAGTGGGGGTGGAGAGGTGGCCAAGGGTTCCGGTTCCCTGGGTACGGGCATGATGGTGGTGGATTTTGATTTGGCGGGGATGAAGGCCGGGGATTACGAGGTGGCGGTCTCGGTGCAGCGTGGAGGCAAGGAGGTGGCCGTCGAGAAGAGGGGTTTTGCGGTTGGTGCCGCCGCCGGTCCGGTCGCCGCGAAGCAGGGGCGGGTGCCGTTGCTTTTTCCCTCGGGGATTCCGGCCACCGGGGACGGTTCTCCGGTGAACTTTGGAGTGCCATTCCCCAGGGGGGTATTGACGGATTTGTCGCGTTTGCGGGTGGTGGATGCAAAGGGGCGCGAAGTGCCGGCGCAGTTTCAGGTGCGGAGCGGGTGGTCATCGGATCCACGGGCGGGTGTGCGCTGGCTGGGCGTGGACCTGCAGGCGCCGCAGTCTCCTGCCTGGTGGCCGGATCGGAAGGAGACGCCGTTCTTTTTGGAATATGGAAAAAAGCGTGCCAAGGCGGCTCCCAAGTCTCCTCTGCACGTGGAGACTGTTCCGGAGGGGGTACGGGTGAACACCGGTTCGTTGGCGTTTCTCGTTCGTGCAAAGGGATTCAATCTTTTGGATGAGGTGATGCTGAATGGTACGCCGGTGCTCCAGCAGAACGGTGGTGGCGGCGCCTATGTGGTGGATCAGGAGGGCACGATTTACCGGACCGCGAACGATCTGCAGCCTGGCGTGACCATCGAGGAGTCCGGCCCCTTGCGGGCGGTGATCCGCGTGGAAGGCTGGTATGTGAAAGACGGTGCCACCACGGGGAAGGTCAGTTACAAACTGCCAACAGACAGGCTCTGCAAGTTCGTCACGCGCATCGAAGCCTATGCGGGCTTGCCGTGGGTGCGGGTGCTGCACACCTGGGTGAACACATCGGACAGCTACTCGGTGTTTTTCAAGGATGTGGGATTTTCCCTGGTACGTCCGGAGAATGAGACCGCGTCCTTTGGAGTCGTGGAAGGCGCGCCCATTGATGCGTCGGTCGGCAAGGAAGGGGTGTACCTGCTCCAGCACCTTGCAGACAAATTCGAAGTGCGGAGCGAGGGCGGTGCGGTGCTGGCGCAGGGAGCCAGGAGTGACGGAACGATGGCGGTGACAGCAGCCAACGGCCAGCTTCTTTCCCTCGCCAATCGCGAGACCTGGCAGCGGTTCCCCAAGGAATTGGAGGCTCTGCCGGGCGAACTTCGCCTCCACCTCTGGCCGGCCCATGGAAAAGAGCATCCGGAAATCAACCCCTTCGCCAAGGACCGCTACCACCAGCTCTGGTTTGCGCATCAGGGCCAATTCCTGGATCTGCGGTTCCCATGGGAGACGCTCTTTGCTGTCATGCGGTTTAGCGACAATCCCTCGACCGGGATTTACAAACCCGGCGGTACGGCCATGGGCGGCGTGCAGTCGAGCGCCATGGGCATCGCCCTCACCACCGACTTCATGCTCCATTTTTCGGAGAAATCCCGACTTGCGTCCGTCCGGCAGGACATGGCCGCCTTTGCGAGCCACGCAGGTGCTTTGGCCGACCCGCAGTGGGTCGCGGACTCCGGTGTGTTTGGGCCGACGCACCCGTATGACCCCAAGCACTTCGAGAAATTCGAGCGGGCCGCCGAAAATGCCATCAAGGGCATCTGGAACCTGCAATCCATTACCGGCGAATACGGAATGTTCCTCTACCGGGGCTGGCATCACAACAAATACCTCGGTGAGGGCCACTGGGTACCCTACCGGCTCTACTCCGCCGGACACCACTACGACCCCTACCTGCCCTGGCAATACTTCGCCCGCAGCGGCGATCCCCAATACCTGGAAATGGGACTGGCCTCCATGCGCCACCTCACCGACCTCGGCATCACCCACTACTCCGACCCGGACTACGAATACCGTGAATTTTACAGCGAACAAAAAAAACTGGTGGGTGCCACCGGGCACACCAATGGCTTTGTACTGTGGGGCGGCGATCACGCGATTCTTGCCCATCTGACTTCCTATGGTGCCGTCCTGCTCGGCCACTACCTCACCGGCGACCTCCGCTTTCGCGAGGTCATTGAAGAGTGGAAAACAACCCTGCTTGAGGACCGTCTGAATCCGGAGTGGAACAAGGCGGCCCGGATGAACTGGGGAAAAAACGTGGGAGAAATCAATCGCGATAACAACCAGGCACTCGGTGAAATGCTCGATTTGTACCAATTGACCTACGACCCCCGGCTCCTCGGCATGATGCAGCTCTGCGTCGGCAGCATGGAGCAAAATTCGTATCAGTGGTCGCGCGAACTCGTGAACGTCCTCGATTTTCGGCGCTCCCCCAAGCTCAAGCAACAATTGGTGGAGCAGGCGAAAGAAAGCCAGCTCAAGCCCAGGGATCTCACCCACTTTGCGGGACGGCTCGCGCTCGCCGCATGGGTCGCGCCCGGACACGGATTTGAGCGGGATGCGCTCTGGCGCAGCGGATTCCGTGACCTGATCAATTCCCCCAACGATCGCTGGGATCCGAACCACCCCACCGTGACAGGATTCTCGATTCCCGACACCTTCCTGGACCTGCCGGTCATCATGGCCGCCGCCGCGCCGCTGATGCAATCGGGCAATCAGGAAAATCTGACTCCGCAGCAATACCTGCCGCTGTCATCGGAGCTGGGCGGGAAAGTTCCCGCAAAAGTCGTCGTGAAAGAAGACGAAGACCGCGAATTCACGCTCAATTTTGAAGGAGAAATCGCGTCCACCGATGGACGCGTCCGCGTGGTGGCTCCCGATGGACGCGAGGTGGTCAACGCCCCCCTGCCGCCCGGCAAACGCACCTCGATCAAAGTCCCCAAAGACGGACAGACCGGCGAATACATCGTGTGGGTGCTTCTGCAGACCAACCTGGATACGGTGCGCTTGCCGCTCAGCGACTTGCCACACGAAGTTTATGTGACCTCCTACTGGATCCAGCCCACCCCGCAATGTTTCTTCCTCGGTGCCCCGAATGCGCCGGACGGAAAGCTGATCCTGGGCACGGGCAAGAACGGTTTTCTCATTGCCAGCCGGGGAGACTTCGAGACGCTCGCCCAGTGGAAACCCGGAGAGATGACGACGGCGGGCTTCGAAGTCAAACTTCCCAAAGACGGCGCATGGTTCATCACCACCCAGGGACGGTACTTCAGCAGCCCGAAAGAGATGCCGGTCATCCTTTCCCTCAGCCCGCAAAAGGCCTTTGTGCCTTCCCGCTGACCAGTTGGGGTGTGATGAATCTTCTGGATTTATCCCGCAGCCTGTTTCAAATTACTGGGAAACCATCAGAGCCATGCAACATACTGCCAGTCTTTGGGAAACGCTTTGCAACGATTTTGAGAGTCAGCGTCGGGGAGCCTCTCCGGATCAATACATCGCGGTTGCGAAGGAATTCGTCAACTCGGCGCGGCAGATTTTGCGTCCGGACAGTCCGCGGCTATGCGATGCCATCGAGATGTCCGGAGATGTGTATCAGGCGTGTGGGGAGAAGCGCGTGGCGGCAGAGACCTTTGAGGAGGCTCTGCGGGTGGCGCAGCGGATAGGAGCCTGGATCGCGGCGGCGCGGATTGCGGCAAAGCTGGCGTTGCTGCTGGAGGATTTGGGGGAATTGGCGGCGGCCCGGACCGCATTTGAGCGCGCGCTCGAGTATTACGAGCGGGTGGGAGACCACTCGATGCACTCGCAACTGTTGAACAGTTTCGCCTCGGTGTGCAGCCGGTCCGGAGACTCGGGCGAAGCTGAGCGCGCCTATCTGCGGGCGATGGACGTGGCCGGGCGCATCCATGGAGAAGCGCACCCCGAAGTGGCCATCGCGGCCAACAACCTGGGAGTCGTTTACTACAACTCTGGCGACTATGTACGGGCGGAAAACCTTCACCTGCAGGCACTCGCGATCCGCGAAAAATGCTTTGGCGGGATGCACCCGGATGTGGCCCAATCGCTGGGAAACCTCGCGGTCGTCTATTATTGCCAGCGCGACTACGACCGCGCCGAAAATTTTTATCGTGCGGCGCTGGACATTTACCGGCGATTTCGTTCGAGCGATGACCCGGATGTCGTGGCGGTTCAGGCGAACTACAATGCGCTGCTTCAGAAGCGCGCTGCGGAAGGCGCGTGATTGCGCCCGTCTTGGATCGCCGGGCCGCTGCCGTGTTTCGTCAATCCCTCGGAGGCGGCAAGAAGCTGGCGTTTACGAATGGGTGTTTCGACATCCTCCATCGCGGCCATGTGACCTATCTGGAGTTTGCGCGCGCCCAGGCCGATGCGCTGATCGTGGGGCTGAACAGCGACGCCTCGGTGCGGCGGATCAAGGGCGCGGGGCGTCCGATCAACACGCAGGAGGACCGCGCATTTGTGCTGGGCGGGCTGCGGGCGGTGGATGCGGTGGTGGTTTTTGACGAAGACGAGCCTTCTGCCCTGATTGCCGAGGTGCTTCCTGACGTGTTGGTGAAGGGCAGGGACTGGGCGCATTACGTGAGCGGGCGGGAGGTGGTGGAGGCGCACGGTGGGCGGGTCGTACTGGCTGATTTTGTCGAGGGACGCTCGACGACCTCGACACTCCAAAAAATTCGCGGCGCGGAATCTTGAAAAATTTTATTATCGGGAGTTGAGTGCGGGAATGGCTGCTGCGATTTATTTGGACAACAACGCGACAACACCGGTCGCTCCCGAGGTTTTTGAGGCGATGGTACCGTGGCTGCGGGACGAATACGGAAATCCCTCGAGCGCCTACGCGTTGGGCCGCCGGGCCGCAGCCGCCCTCGCCGAGGCCCGCGAACGGGTGGCGGCTCTCGTGGGTTGCCATCCGGAGAGCCTCCTCTTCACCAGTTGTGGCACCGAGTCCATCAATACGGCCATCCTCAGTTGTCTGGCGCTCGATCCCGATCGCCGACATATCATCACCTCGGCGGTCGAGCACAGTGCCACCATCAAACTCTGCGAGTTTCTGGCCCAGCGCGGCTACGAAATCACCTGGCTTCCGGTGGACAGCCGCGGACGTCTCGATCCCGGCGCATGCGCCGCCGCGATCCATGAAGAGACCGCACTCGTCAGCCTCCTCTGGGCGAACAACGAAACCGGCGTCCTCTTCCCCATTGAGGAAATTGCGGCGATCACCGCCGCGAAAAAAATTCCGTTGCACGTGGATGCGGTACAGGCCGTCGGGAAGCTCCCTCTGAATTTTGACAGTCTCGGCGCGCAATTTCTATCGCTCTCCGGCCACAAACTTCACGCACCCAAGGGTGTGGCGGCTCTGGCGGTCAGCCGCAAAATCCGTTTCAGCCCGCTGCTGCGCGGGAGCCAGGAAGAGGGACGGCGGGGTGGCACCCAGAATGTTGCCAGCATTGTTGGCATGGGAGTGGCCGCCACCCTCGCAGCCGAGACGTCCCACCATGAAAGGATTCGCGACCTGCGTGACCGCCTCGAGCAGTGCGCCCTCCGTGACATCCCCGGCGCGGAGGTGAATGGCGACACCGAACACCGTCTGCCCAATACCACCAGCCTCGCCTTCGACGGCATCGAGAGCGAAGGCGCGCTGGTGCTGCTGGATCGAAGCGGCCTCTACTGCTCAGCCGGCTCGGCCTGCACGACCGGCTCCATCCACCCGTCCCATGTCCTGCGTGCCATGGGCTATTCGAATGAACGCGCCCGAGCGAGCCTCCGGTTTTCATTGAGCCGCCTGACCACGGAAGCCGACATCAACCGCGCCTGCCAAATCCTTCCTGAAGCCGTCGCCAGGCTCCGCGCCTTGCGACCCACCGGCTCCCCTGTCGTAGCTGCCGCTCCCGCAGCTCCTTGATCCGTGTGCCATCCCTTGAGGGAGCCGCCACAAAGCCTGCCGGATCTCCGTCCGTGACGATCCCGGTTTTATAGGGATTCCCGCCCGGTCGCGCGTGCGCTTGTTGCGAGAGCGACCGCCCGCCGATACCACCGCCGGGACTGGGCAAGAAACCACCGCGGCATGGCTTCGGAAGCCGCATAGGCCCACGAAATGGAGGGCTTTTCGATGGCAATCCAGGAGAGCCAGGCAACCAGCAGGCTCACACTGAAAAGAATCGCCGTTCGCATCAAAACCCCCGACTGCAGCGTCAGGCCCGCTGCATCCAAGTGCGGGCCGAGCGCGGTGGAAATGAGCATGTGCCAAATGAAGAGCCCGTAACTGATTTTTCCCAGCGCGGCCAGTGGTCGCGAAGCCAGGAATTTGGAAAGGGGGTGCGAGGAATTGGTCGCCAGCAAAACCAGGAGCGCACTGAAGAGGGTGATCTCCGCAGTTTCTACCAGGGCCAGCCAGAGCGACCCGCTCCCTTCGAGATGGCGCAGCGCGCGCCCGGCCACCCACAATCCCGCCACTGCGATGCCGCCCAGGAGCGTCAGCCACCTTCCCGGCTTCCACGCGGGGAAACGGCGCAGTGCCAGTGCCAGCAGCCCTCCCGCCGCAAAGGAGTCCAGCGAGCCGGGCAGCAGGAACCACTCAAACATGCTCGGCGCACCCAATCGAATGCAGGCCAGCCGAAAGGCAACGGCAGCGACAGCCACCAACAACATCGCCGCAGGCCACCAGGTCAGCGGAAGAAAAAAAATCAGCGGCCAGAGCATGTAAAATTGCTCCTGGATGGAAAGCGACCACAACTGGGAGAGGCTGCCGGGCCATTCTCCGGTCAGTGCCATCTGGGTGCTCGACATAAACGAGAGGTGCCAGCCGACTCCTTCGCGATATTCCGGCAGCCCGGAGAACCAGCCAACAAGGATCATCAGGTAGAGTGCCGGCAACAGACGCGCCATGCGCTTGATGTGGAAGGCCGTCAAACCCTCCCAGCCCATGCGCCCGGTGGTGCGCATTTTCACCAGGCTGTTGGTGATGAGAAATCCGCTGAGAATAAAAAAGACCGTCGGCGCCACGGGGCCCCAATCAAGCCACGCGCCAGGCTTGACCCCAAAATGATGCAACATCACCCCGCAAATCGCCACGGCCCGCAGACCGTCCAACTGGGCCAGGCGGGGCTTTGCGGAACTGGTTGACGGTGAAGAGGCGCACGGCGGGTGTTTCATGAAGTCTGTCGCATCGAAACGCCCGAATCACCGATTTATTCAAAAAAATCAGAAACGAAGGAGGGGTGGCAAGATATGCGAATTTACTTAAAAAA
>JAJTZA010000056.1 GCA_021463905.1 Terrimicrobiaceae bacterium
GCAATCCGCCACGAGTGTCAACATCGGACATACCGGGGGTGTTAATAATCGCATGACGATTTCTAGTACGGGAACATTGACGACCAGCGCGTACAGCTATATTGGTTGGACCAGTACCGAAGGAATCGTTTCAGTGGCTGGAACATGGACGGGGAGCGGTCTGTACGTCGGATATGGTGGTAACGTAAACCTCACGGTTGGGAATGGCGGAAACCTCAGCTCCAGTTTTCTCACAATGGGAGGCTCTGCCGGGTCTGTAGGAACCCTGACCATTCAAAGCGGTGGAAATCTCTCGACTACAACCGCCACGGGTGTCGGCATAGGCAACAGCGCGAATACCACCGCCACCGCAACAGTCAGCGGAACATGGACAATCTCCGGGGCTTTGAACTTGGGATTTCGAGGGGCGGCAAACCTCGTCGTCAATTCAGGAGGCGTGGTGACAAGCGTCGGCTCGACGACAATGGCCACTTCCTCAAACCCGCTGGAAATGGGGTCTGGCTCCGCGTTGGTTCGCGGCACCATGAGCAATACCGGAGATTTTCGCGTGGGCGACTATGGAGCCGGAGTTCTCACGGTCGGCGCAGGCGGCATCGTCAACGTAAATAGTGGGTCAAACATTGTCCACTTGGCCTACTTTGACTCAACGGCCTCGGGGGTCTTGAATATCGGTGGGGCGGTCACTGGAAACACTCCAGGGGTTGCGGAGGGCGCGGGAGTCCTCAATGCCGCTGAAGTACGAGGGCGGGCCAGTGGCGGAACGAGCACGGTGAACTTTAACCATACCGACTCA
Source organism: Terrimicrobiaceae bacterium (assembly GCA_021463905.1). GTDB lineage: Bacteria > Verrucomicrobiota > Verrucomicrobiia > Chthoniobacterales > Terrimicrobiaceae > JAJTZA01. Next base: position 794 of record JAJTZA010000056.1, read on the forward strand.
GATTATCATTTCACAAAAACTGGAACATCCGGTGGCGCGAATATTTTGATCAGCGGCGCGATCACGACAGTCAATGTGTATTCCGGCAAAACCACCCTCAATGGAACGAACACCTACGGTGGCGGCACGACCATCACTGCAGGAACCCTTGTGCTTTCCAGTAATAGTGCTGCCGGGAACGGCGGCATTGCGCTGACGGGAACCTCTGCCGCAGCACTTCAAATTCAGGAGGGAGTCACCATCACAAACGGGATCACCTTCTCAAGCTCCAATGCATCATCCACCGTAAATCGGATGGTGGGTAACGGGGCAGCTTACACGGTGGGCACCACCGGAAGCCTGATGAGTTCATTTTTGGGCGGTACAGCAGATACCACAGCCCGTATCCGCGCGGGAACGAATTCCCAGGGTACTACTGCGACTCTGGACATGGGCTTTGCAGGCACCTCATCGGCCTCGAATGACGGAATCCGAGTCTCGGATGTGTTTTCGCTGCATGGAACTGCCACCGATACGATTGTCCTTCAACTGAACCTGACCGGTCTTACCTCTTCGGCGTTTCTGGGTTGGCTGGACGGTGGCTCGTGGGTCAATGCTGTGAGTGGCAATACGGGGTTCGGTGCGCTGGCAGGTGCCTACGCGACGAGCTTTGACACTTTTGTTGCCAACCATGGCGGCAGCTTTAATGCGGCCACGATGCTGGGAGCGTATGGTGTGGACACTGTGGGAGGGTCTGTGTGGGCGGTCATCAATCACAACAGCGATTTCGCTGCTATCCCGGAACCTGGAACTGGGATGTTATTGGCCGTGAGCGGCGCGTTGCTTCTGTTGATGCGTCGTCGCTTGATCTAAGTACCGGATTGAAAAGATTAAGAGGCCCGGTTCAAATGCGCACCTCATGAAACACAGGTGTTTCTTAGCTGTGGCATTGGCCGTCAGTACCGCCTTTTCCCAGGATATCCCCTGGCCCATGCCCTCACCGCTGCCGCAGCCGACAACTCCCGGTGAGACCACGAAGCCGACACCCCGGATCGAATGGTTGCAGCAGGTGCAATCTTTTTTTGAAGATGCGCACAAAAAAGCGGATTCCATCAGGTTGATCTTCGATGGAGACTCGATCACACGAGCTTGGATCGGAACGGGTGGAACAATCTGGGCCGAACGCTACGCGAAACGCGGCGCATTTGATTTCGCAGTGGGCGGAGATGGAACCCAGCATGTTCTCTGGCGGCTCTCTCAGGGGCAGGTGGCTGGATTGCATCCCAAGCTGGTGGTTCTGCTGATTGGAACAAACAACATCCGAGCCAGCACACCAACACAGGTTGCCGATGGCGTGAGGACCGTCGTTGCGGAATATCGCAAGCGGTGTCCCGAGTCAGCGATACTTGTGCAGGGTATTTTTCCACGGGGTGAAAAACCGACCGATCCCCTGCGTGAGACCATCCGCCAGATCAACCAATTGTTGGCCGGATTGGATGATGGACAAAACGTAATTTTTCGGGATTTCGGAGAGAAATTCTTGGAAGCGGACGGCACCCTCAGCAAGGACATCATGCCGGATTTTCTTCATCTCTCGCTGAAAGGTTACCAAATCTGGGCGGAGGCGATCCAGCCGGTCATTGACCAGTATGTGCCGGAAGACCAGGTGACAGTAGAGCCGCCTGCTGCCGCGAGTTCAAAACCATAGCTAGAGCAACATTGGCACTTTTCATAATGAGCAAGTATAGGAGCTGCGTGCGCGAGTATAACGGGGTGCCAACATTGCTCGTTAACGATCAGCCTTTTTTTTTAAACGCACCCTATCCGAAAGGAGAGTTTCCATACAAAGAAGGAAAAAAAATTGCGCACACTATCCCCTCAGAGATTTATCTGCTGCGGGTAGCCACACTTGGGTTTCGTCCGGA
>JAJTZA010000057.1 GCA_021463905.1 Terrimicrobiaceae bacterium
CGCATTTTCTCTCTGGACACCCTGGCCTGTGCTCGTTAGATATGCGCCCCATGTCAGAAAATGCTCCCCGGGATTTCACTCCCGAATCCGCCGCGCCCACGGACATTGCGCCTCTGGGCCGAACACCGGAGAAGCCCGCGCACGAGCGCACAGCGGCGGAAGAAGCTGGTCGCGTCCCCTGGAATGCCATTGCGGAGGATGCGGATTTCCGGGCCCTGTTGGCTGCCAAAGCCCGGTTTGTCGTCCCCGCCACCGTCTTCTTTGTCGTGTATTATTTTGCGCTGCCGGTTCTTGTCGGATGGTACCCTGAGCTGATGTCGCGTCGGGCCGTTGGTGCGGTCAATTGGGCGTATCTCTTTGCTCTTTCACAATTTGTCATGGTCTGGGGGATTGCCGGTATCTATCTGGCAGCGGCAGCAGGCTGGGATCGTCGCGTGACACAAATTCTTCGAAAGTTCGGAAAATGACGCTCTGGATATCCGCAGTGGCGTTGCCCGGAGGCGTGGCTCTCTGGATGTTTCTGGGATTTGTGGCGGCCACGCTGGTGATCACCTACTTCAGCGCGAAGAAGTCCCTGGGATCGAGCGCCTACTTTGCGGCAGGACGCCGCATCACCGGCTGGCAGAATGGACTGGCGGTGGCCGGCGACTACATGAGCGCCGCCAGCTTTCTGGGCATCGCCGGCATGATTGCCATGAATGGCTACGACGGGTTCATGTATTCGGTCGGCTTTCTGGTCGCCTATCTGACCGTGCTCCTCATCGTGGCCGAACCTCTGCGCAATGCGGGAAAGTACACCATGGCCGACATCCTGGCCTACCGTCTCAGCCCGCGCCCGGTGCGCGCCATGGCCTCGCTCAGCACGCTGATCATTTCCGTTTTTTATATGATCGCGCAAATGGTTGGCGCGGGGACGCTTGTCCGGCAGTTGATTCCCGGCGTGAGCTATGATGTTGCGGTGGTGGGAGTGGGTGTCCTGATGGTCGTCTATGTGGTCTTCGGCGGGATGCTGGCCACGACCTGGGTGCAGATCATCAAGGCTGTCCTGCTTATGAGCGGCAGCATTTTCCTCAGCATCCTGGTCATGTCCAAGTTTGATTTCAGCATCGGAAAGTTCTTTGAATCCCTGACAACCATTGTCTCGACCAACGCGGACGGGCAGGAGATCACCCGCAACTTCCTGACCCCCGGCCTGCTTTTCAAAAAGCCGTGGGATCAGGTCTCGCTCGGCCTCGCGCTGGTCTTTGGAACGGCGGGACTCCCCCACATCCTGATCCGCTTTTATACAGTCCCCGACGCCAAAGTGGCCCGCTCGAGCGTCGTCTGGGCCATGGCGCTCATCGGACTGTTTTACATTATGACCACCTTCTTTGGGTTTGGCGCAGCCAGCCTGTTGGGGCCGGATCATATTGCCACGCATGGAGGCACCAACATGGCGGCTCCGGAGTTGGCCCGCGTCCTCGGAGGCGAAATTTTCTTTGCCTTTATCAGTGCCGTGGCCTTTGCGACCATCCTCGCGGTGGAGGCCGGGCTGACCATCAGCGCCAGCACCAGCTTCGCACACGATTTTTTCAGTAATGTCCTCTTCCATGGCAAAGAACACCGCGTCGGAAAGGAAATTGCCGTGGCGCGCATCACGGCCCTTGTGGTCGGTGCGCTGGCCATTGTCATTGCCATCCTGCTGGGGCCCAAGGTGAACGTCGCATTCCTGGTCGGCCTGGCCTTTGCCGTCGCCGCCAGCGCCAACCTGCCCGTCATTGTCCTGTCCATCTTTTGGAAACGCTTTAATACCACGGGTGCGGTGGCCGGGCTGGGTGCCGGTCTCCTCTCCAGCATCCTGCTCATCCTCGTCAGCCCGGACTTCATGGCCCAGCCCCTCTTCCCCCTCAAGAATCCCGCCATCGCCAGCATCCCCATCGGCTTCCTCGCCGCATGGATCGGCACCCTCCTCGGACCTCCGGAACCCGCCGCCGATGACCGCTTCGCCGAACTCCAGGTGCGCGGCAATACCGGCCTCGGTGCCGAAAAAGCCATCGAGCATTGAGGCGGTCGCCGCATGGTGAAGCTGTCGGAAAATTTTCTTCTGGTCATTGGAGGAGTCGCAGCCTTCCGCGCCGCGCGTGTCCTGCAACAGTCGGGAGCGGTCTCGGAGGCGCATTATGAGCCCCCCATTGTGCGGGGCCGCATAGCGCAGGGGGGGCGGTCATTTCTCTCGGGACTGAAAATCCTCTCGATGAGCGATGCGGAGAACCTCTGTCCGTGTCGGGAATCGCGCCAGCAGGGGAGGATTTGCCCGCACGCGCTTGCAGTCGCCCTGGCCATCCTGCGCCCCGAAGCCCGTCCATCGCAAAAGACCGGTGCGCTTCAACGTCCGGCACCTCCCGATCCGGGCGTCGGGGAGCGGGCGCAGGAAACTTCCGAAATCCCCCGGGTGATCGTCCGCCTCGAGGGTTCGCTCCGCAATGTGGAAGCCACCCTGCGCTTCGAGTATTCGCAAAGCGGAATCCAAAATCGCGGCTTCGAGGACGGGATTCGCCGGAAGCTGCAGGCGGCGGGCTTTGAGGACGTATCGGATGGGCGAAAGATTCTCCGCGGTGAAGATGCCATCCTGCGGTTTTTGGGAGGGCGGCTTCCGGACTGGCAGGCGCGATGGCAGGTGGAAACAGGATCGCGCTGGCAGGAGGTCACAAAATCCCTCGAGCCCATTGAGCCGCACTTTGCCTTGCGAACCCGCGAGGATGGCTGGCTGGATTTTCATGTCCATTTTTCGGCCGGGCAGGAGGCGGTGTTTTCGCAGCAGGAGCTGAGTGCGTTGTTGGGCGGCGGACGCAATCACACCCGTCTCAAAAGCGGTCGGATGGTGCTGATGAACGCAGACATGCTGGCTGACCTCGAGGAAGTACTGCGCGACTGCTCCCCCTCGCAATCCGGCGGCAGCTACCGCATCCATCCTGTCCACCGCTCGTATTTGGAGTCCAGCATGCGCGATTGGAAACATGCCCCCCACTCTCCCGCCACTTCCCCTCCGCCCCCAACCGGCACCCTGCGCCTCAAATCCCTGCGTGCCCAGTTGCGACCGTACCAGGCCGAGGGCGCGGGCTGGATGCTCGCTCTGGCCGCACAAGGGTTTGGCGGAATCCTGGCCGACGAAATGGGTCTCGGAAAAACCGTTCAGGCACTGGCTTTGATCGAGGCACTCGAAGGCCCCTGCCTCGTCGTCTGCCCCTCCTCACTGGTCTGGAATTGGTGCCTCGAAGCACGCCGCTTCCTCCCGGGCCTGCCGGTTCTGGCGCTGGAAGGCGAACCCCAGGCGCGCGCTGCGCACTTTGTACAGATTCCCCAGTCCCGGCTGGTGGTCACCAGCTATGCAACCCTTCGAAACGACCTCGCGCGCCACCGTCCGATCTCCTATTCGGCGGTGATTCTGGATGAAGCGCAGCACATCAAAAACCCGGACAGCCAGAATGCGCGGGCTGCCTGTGGCTTGAAGGCCGCTGCGCGTTTTGTTCTCACGGGAACTCCCGTGGAAAATTCGCTGCGCGATCTGTGGTCGCTCTTTGAATTCCTGCAGCCAGGACTGCTGGGCAGCCGGAAGGATTTCAAGGAACGATACGAAGTCCCTCTCGACTCCCCACAAGGGGTTGAGGATGTTCGCACCCGCCTCTCCCGCCGTACTGCGGCCTTCATTCTTCGCAGAAAAAAATCAGACGTCCTCCCGGAGCTTCCCGAAAAGACCGAGCAAGTCCTCGAAGTCGAGCTGAATCCCGAGCAAAAATCCGCCTACACCGCCCTGCAAATCGCCGCGCGCACCGAGATGGATTCCCTGAAATCCCAGGTGGGCAACGCGGGCGCGGCCCGCTTGCGCGCGCTGACCGCGCTGCTCCGTCTGCGTCAGGCCTGTTGCGACCTCGAACTGCTTGGCAAGACTGCCAAAGCTCCCTCAGCCAAGCGCACAGCCCTGCGGGAAATCCTCCAGGAAGCGACGGATGGCGGCCACCGGGCTCTGATCTTTAGCCAGTTTATCGGAACGCTGGATCTCATCTCCGGAGACCTCGATGACATGAGAATCCGCCACACGCGGCTCGATGGCTCGACACGCGACCGCGCCAACGTCATCTCCGCATTTCAAAATGACCCCGCCCTCGCCGTGTTTCTCATCAGCCTCAAAGCCGGTGGCGTCGGCCTCAATCTGACGGGTGCCGACATGGTCATCCATTACGACCCCTGGTGGAACCCCGCTGTGGAATCGCAGGCCACAGACCGCGCCCACCGCATTGGACAAAAGCGGGCGCTTCGCGTGATCAAACTCGTGGCGCGGGATACGGTTGAAGAAAAGGTGCTGCGGATGCAGGAAAGCAAACGCGCCCTCCTCGAGGCCACGTTGGACCCCTCTACTGTGTCGGCGGCACTGACGCTCGGGGACATCTCCGAACTCTTGGAGTCCGAAGCAGGTTCAGATTTGCAAAATCCTTCCGAGAGTGTATAAAGCATGCCTATGCTAACGATCTGGATTTCTTTAATTATTGTTCCGATGATTCTGGGCCTTTGGGCTCAAGCGCGCGTGAAGGGTGCGTTTGGAAAGTGGAGCCGCGTGGCGGCCAGCTCGGGGATTACCGGTGCCCAGGCCGCGCGGGAGATTCTGACCGCAGCGCAAATCTCTGATGTCGAGGTTCTCGAGATCAATGACATGTTGGGCGACCATTATGATCCCACACGCAAGAGGCTGTGTCTCTCGACCGGCGTGTATGATTCGGCTTCGGTGGCGGCACTGGGGATTGCCGCCCACGAATGCGGGCATGCCATTCAACATGCAAAAAGCTATGCTCCCCTCAAGTGGCGGGCGGCCGTGGTGCCGCTGACCCAATTTGCCTCGCAAATCCTGCCGTTTGTGATCATGGGTGGATTCCTTTTTCACATGATGCAACTGATCACGGTGGGCATCCTGTGCTATCTGGTGCTGACCGTTTTTCAATTGATCACACTGCCGGTGGAATTTGATGCTTCGCGCCGGGCCAAGATCATCCTGCAGCAGATGGGTATGGTTCGTGCCGGCGAGGAGGCCGGGGGCGTCAATCAAGTCCTCAACGCGGCCGCCCTCACCTACGTGGCCGCGCTTGTCGCCGCTGTGGCCAACCTCGTTTACCTGCTCCTCATCCGCAATCAAAGCAGGTAACCCGCCGTGGCTGCGTCCTCCTGCGCACCCACCGGCTCCCGGCCCGTCGCACTGACCATTGCCGGCTCGGATTGCTGCGCGGGTGCTGGATTGCAGGCCGATCTGAAGACATTTGGCGCTTATGGCTGCCACGGCCTGACGGCGGTCACCTGCGTGGTTTCAGAAATCCCCGGGCGGGTCGCAGCTCTCGATCCCATTCGTCCGGCGCTGGTTCGCAACCAGATTGAAATCCTGCGTTCCGCCTACCCGATTCGCGCGGCCAAGACGGGGATGCTCTACTCGGAGGCCATCATTCGGCAAGTTGCGGAGGCTCTCGAAGACGCGTCGTTTCCTTTGGTGGTGGACCCGGTCATGGTGGCAAGCAGCGGCGACCCGCTCCTGAAATCATCCGCTGTCACAGCTTTCTTCAAACGGATTTTTCCGCTGGCGACACTCGTCACCCCCAATGCGGACGAGCTGGCACTACTGGCCGGTAGCCCGGTACGAACCCTGCGCGATTTGCGCGAGGCCGGCCTCCGACTTTTCGAGCGCTGTGGGTGTGCCTTTCTGCTGAAGGGCGGCCACCTGCGCGGGAAAACCGCCGTGGATGTCCTCATCGGCCCCGGTCTTTTCGAGGAGTTTTCCGCGCCCTTCATTCGCAGCGTCCCCACGCATGGCACCGGCTGCACGTTCTCCGCAGCCATTACGGCAGGCCTCGCTCATGGCGCGACCTTGAGTGAAAGCGTCCACTCGGCCAAGACATTCATCACGTCGGCCATCTGCGGATGTTTGCGCTGGGGAAAAGTCGGCGCGCTGGATCAGACTAACCCGGCGGCCATCCCAGGGCACGCCCGCCCAGCAGGTGTACGTGCAAGTGGGGCACGGCCTCGCCGGCGTCCGGTCCGTTGTTGATGACGATGCGGAATCCGCTTTTGCTGATTCCCAGATCCTCAGCCAGGTGCCCGGCAGTCAGCAACAGATGCCCCAGCAGTGCCGCCTGCTCGGGAGTGGCCTCAGCCAGACGGGGCAATGGCGTTCGGGGAATCACGAGGACATGCGTGGGTGCCTGAGGGCTGATGTCCCGGATCGCGAAACACAAGTCGTCCTCATGGACAAATTCCGCCGGGATTTCCCTGTCACGAATGCGCTCGAAAAGCGTTTTCATGAGAGCTGGAGCTGGACATCCTTCGCGTCGCTCCGCGCATCCAATTCACCGCGAACGAAGCCCACGACTTCCTCGAGAAGCCCGGAGCAATCGCGCCGCCACGCCTTGGCCGAACGCAGCATTTTGATGCCCGCGTGCGCATCGGTAATTTCGAGACGCCCGGCATCCTGCGCAATCGCATCCCGCATGCGCGCCCGCAACAATTCAAAGAAGGCCAGCTCGTAGCCGTGCCCGGCCGCGCGGGCCAGCTCGGCCAGGGAAATGCGCGCAGGCGGTGGCAGTATCCGGAAGACCCCGGCCACATCCCCGTATCCGACAGATTGTAAAACGGACCGCACCGCGCTCTCCAGAGCCGACACATTGATCATCCCCTCCTCAAAATCCCGTTCAAGAAAATCCGCGACGCTTTCCGTCACATGCGTGGCCAACCACCATTTTTTATAGCCCGCGCGCTCGGCCGCGACACTGAGAGCCAGGGAGAGCCAGCTCTTCTCGAAGAGTACCACCCGCCCGTCGCTAAAACACACCAGTGGGTAACTGTCTTGAAATGCGATCATCTCGCTCTCTTTGCGGTTGTTTCAAAACGCATCGTCGTTGAGCTCTTTTGTAAAAATGTTGAGTGCGTTGACTCGCGCTGTCAAGCGGCCTGCGCGATTTTTATTTGAGTTAATCGAAGTGTTTGCGGATGGCATTGACGAGTCCCTCGAGGTCGTGCGGTTGGGCTTCGATCGAGACGGGGAGGCCGAGGTCGCGCAGGGTGGCGGAAGTGACCGGTCCAATGCTCGCGGTGAGCAGGGAGGGGGGGGGCGGCAATTTCAGCGCGGCAAAGTTTTTTGCGGCGGAGGAGCTGGTGAAGGTAACGATGTCCGCTCCCTCCTCTCGAAACCGGCGGATTCCGCCGGCGACATCCCCGGTTTCCGGAACCGTGCGGTAGGCAATGGCCTCATCCACAATTGCACCAAGGCGCACCAGCCCGACTGCCAGCGCCTCCCGCGCACCCTCGGCCCGCGGGAGAAGGATTTTCAAGTGCTCGAGACTGGCCTCCTTTTGAAGCGCGTCAATGATTGCCTCCCCCACGTAGGTTTCCGGCTGAACATCCACAGCCAGGTGATACGCCCTCACCCGCGCAGTCGTCGCAGGACCGACGGTCGCAATGCGCACCCCACCAATTTCCCGGGCGTCCTTGTAGAGTTCAAAAAACGTGCGAAAGAAGGCATCCACACCATTGGGACTGGTGAAAACGATCCAGTCGTAGGCGTGCGCATCCGCCACCAGTTCGTAAAATGCGCGCCGGTCGGTCGGCGGTTCGATGCGGATGGTCGGCATGGCATAGGCATCCGCTCCCAACATGCGCAGCCTGGCGAGCAGATCACTGGCCTGTGTCCGCGTGCGCGTGACGGCAATGCGGCGGCCAAAGAGTGGCCCCTTCTCAAACCACGCCAATTCCTTCCGAAGCGAGACGACGCTGCCCATGACCGCCAGCACAGGCTCCTCCAGATCGGTGGAGAGTGCGTCCGCGTTGGCCAGCGTGCCCACGCGGGTTTTCTGCCGTGGAGTGGTGGCCTGCTGAATCAGTGCGAGCGGGGTTTCGGGAGACATACCCGCCGCGATCAGGGCCCGCGCATGGTCGCCGACGCGCCCCCCTCCCATGAGCATGACCTGGGTTCCCGGCGTGGCCGCCAATACCGCGTAGTCCAGCCGGGACGTCGCCCGTGAGGCGTCCTCGTGACCCGTGAAAATTGTCAGCTGGGAATTGTGGGCGCGGTGCGTCACAGGGATTCCCGCATAAGCCGGACCGCCCAGTGCCGAGCTGACCCCCGGCACCACCTCAAAGGCACACCCTGCCGCCGCCAACGCCGCCGCCTCCTCCCCTCCCCGACCAAAGAGAAAGGGATCACCGCCTTTGAGCCTCACGACCACCTTCCCCTCACCCACCAGGCGCACGAGGAGGGCGTTGTTTTCCTCCTGGCTCATGGATTGCGAATGTGAATGCGAATGACGCCCGGCGCGCCTGCCGACAGCAATGCGCTCCGCGTTTGCTGCCGCAAGGCCCAACAACTCCGGATTGACGAGGCAGTCGTAAACAACCGCCTCCGCACGCTTCAGACAGCGCAGCCCTTTGATTGTCAGCAGGTCGGGATCGCCGGGACCCGCCCCGACAAGAAAGCAAATCCCTGATTTTGGCTTCGTTTCAGACATGCCTGAAATCTCCTGCCTTCGCGCCGCAAACTCAAGCGTTTCCCGAAACTCGCCCACATTCTCCGGCGAAAGCCAAACCCGCCCACCCCTGGATTTGCGCCCGCCTGAAAATCCATTTCCCACATCGGCCCTTCTTTGTCATCATTGCGGCCATCCACCACCATGCCCATACTGCGCAACACCCTGGTCGCTTCGTTGACAATCACCCTCTGCACCGGGTGTGCGAATCTCCTCAACCCTCTTGGAAAATTTGATCCTGCTCCGAAGGCGGGTGCCCCTCCGAAGGCACGGCTCTCCGAGAAATTCGCGTGGGGCATTTCCACTTCGAGTTATCAATACGAGGATCCGGCCACCCTCCCCGGCCAGCGCGGATTTTTTTCCACGGATTGGGATGTGCTGGTCTCACAAAAAAAGGCGCCGCCCCGTGGAAATGCTCTCTACAGTTGGACGCGTTTCGATAAAGATCTCGATGCGCTTAAAAAAATTCGTCCCACCCATTACCGGCTGAGCATCGAGTGGGCGCGTGTCGAGCCACAGCCGGGCATCTACAACGAGCAAGCCATCCAGGGCTACGTGAAAATGGCGCGGCAGCTCAAGGCTCTCGGCATCGAGCCGGTCATTTGCCTGTGGCACTTCACTTTTCCTGGATGGTTGTATGATCATAAACACCCGGGGAACTCCAACTGGCTCCACCCGCTCGTGCGCGAGCGCTGGAATGCCTACGTGAGCAGGATGGTGAAGGCGCTCGCTCCCTACGTCACCTATTACGCCCCGCAAAACGAGCCGAATGGACAGATCACCACCGCCTACCTCGTCGCGCAATGGCCGCCCGCGATGACCCTTGCCACCGGCCACTACTGGCGGGCCATCGAGGCCAGCACCGGGATGTTTCGCGATTGCGCGGCCATCGTGAAAAAAATCAAACCCTCCGCGAAAATCCTCAGCGTCGAAGCCCTCCCCTGGTGGCAGCGCGCACCGCTGGACCCGGGCGGCCTGATCTACAACACCATGATTCACGGCAACACCGATCACTTGGATCGCGTCTATGATGTCTGCGACATCCTCGGCGTGAATTATTATTACTCGCAGCGCACCGGCCCGGTCTCGCTCCTGGCCGGGCCATCCCGACGCGGGAAAAAGTTCACCATGATGGGCTGGGACATCAACCCCGACGGACTCTACAAGGAGGTCGTCCGCGTGGCCAAGCGCTATGGCAAGCCGATCATGATCACCGAGAATGGCATCGCCACGCAGAATGATGCCAAGCGCGAATGGTACATGCAAAACCATCTGGCCGCACTCGGGCGCACCATCCGGGAGGGCTATGACGTACGCGGCTATTTTGCGTGGTCGCTGGCCGACAACTACGAATGGCACTGGGGCTTCCAAGCCACTTTTGGACTCTCGCACATGGACCCCTCCACCAAAGAACGCCTCCTCAAACCCTCCGCCAAAAAATTCGCACAGATCATTCGTTCACACCCCACAGTCGGCTCGGTCACCAGTCTGCGCCCACAAACCTCCTTCCCCACCCTCACCAAAACCAACGCAAAACCCCGCAAGTAACGGTTTCCTCAATCGCCGATTTTTTTTCTGAAGTCGCTGGGTCGCACCTCAAGCGCAAGGCCGCTGTTGTGTGGTTACCGGCGGGCGCGACGTGGTTCCCGGTGCCAGCGGGCATGGTGCTATACCCCAAAGGGATTGATTGGCGTGACGCCTTCAATCCCCGCGAAATCTTTCACGTTTTCGGTGAGAATGAACGGGATATGTTCCCGGATCATCAGAGCTGCGAGCTGGCGGTCAAAATAGGCCTGCCGAGCCACTCTTTCCGTCACGCACAGATCCAGCGCGAGTTGCACCGTTTCCAACGTCAACGGTAGCACCGTCAGCCCCCGTAAACGGGCGATTGAACGAATCTTCTCACGCGCCAGTTCCGGACTGTCGGAGGGCTGGTTTTTTGGACCCGTGAGGTTGGGATACATTTCAGCCAAATTCTGTACCGAAATAAAAAGTTCCACGTCCGGGCGGTTTCGCTGGGCCAGCATCTCCCGCGCCTTGGCATGACGTGGGTCGCCAACCAACGTGGCATAAATGAGCACGTTGGTGTCCAATAGGATGCGCCCAATTAGCTCCTCAACGCGCATAGGTCTCATCCCGCGTGAACTTTCCCTCGAAACGACCCCCGGAGGTGACAATCTCATCGTCCTCCCCTCCTTTATCTCGCAAAAAATGCTCCAGTGCAATTTCGATTATCTGACTCCGCGAGCGGCGTTCTTCCCGTCCGAAACGCTTCAACTGCTCCAAAATCCGATGGTCAATCGTAGCACTAATATGGGACTTCATAATACTATCATGCTATAGTCGCGAAAAATGTCAAGCCCAAGGTGACTTGAATTGACTCAAATGACGTCCACCCTGTGATGCGGACAAGGTCGTCGTGCATAGGGTGGAATTTCCGGCTTCATCAGGGGTGAATTTTTGCGCGAATCGCGATCGTGCGTGGATTGGGATTTGGGTGTGGCCCGAGTCTGCTTTGCGGATTTTTCAAGCCGCTGCTTGAAAAAAACCCTGCGGCTGCTAGAGTGCTCGCGTTATGGCAAACACGCATCTTACTGAATTGGACGACTCGAATTTTGACGCCTTCATTGCTCAAGCCTCCGGACCGACGCTGGTGGATTTTTGGGCTCCGTGGTGCGGGCCGTGTCAGATGATCGGCCCGGTCGTGGAGGAAATCGCCACAGAGAACGCAGGGAAATTTAGCGTGGCCAAGGTGAACGTGGATAATTCGCCCGCCGTGTCCAGTCGCTTTGGCATCCGCAGCATCCCCTCGCTCCTCTTCTTCAAAGGTGGCGAAAGGAAGGATCAAGCCATTGGCGTCATCGGAAAATCCGAAATCCTCCGTCGCTTGGAAGCCCTGATCTGAGCCACCCCTTCTCCCACTCGGCTCCCACTCGTTCGGAGGTTCGAGAGATTCGGCGGCAGCAAAGGAGCGAGATAAGGCCAAGCATGGGTTTTCCTGCCTCTTTGTAGCCGAACGACCACTCACTGAAATGCCGTCGAGCTCCGACATTTTTTCTTGTCGTCGTTCGGCAACATGAGAGCGTGCTCTTGTGATGAAAGCGAAGGCACCGCTTTTCCGGATTTGAAACTTTTTCCTCAAACAGGTGTTTTATTATTTATGAATAACGATTGGGGTTCGGAGGATCAAGCGCTTTGGGAATTGTTGGAGCGAGTCGAGCGTCCGACGGCCAGTCCGTATTTTTCCCGTCGTGTCATGCGGGAGGTTCGGAGTGAAGCATCCGCAACGCACACGGGTTGGCTGCGCTGGTTGATGCCTGCGGCAGCAGCGGCTTCCCTGGCGCTGCTCTTTGTGACCGCCACCAGGCCCTCGACTCTCGAGATGGACGAAGCCTTTGCTGTGGCGGCCGGCTTCGAAACCCTGTTGGCCACCAGCTCCGGGTGGGCGTGGCCGGGCGTGGTTCCCTCAGCTCCGTAAGGGTTGTGTCCGAAGCCCGCGCGCCCGCCGACTCCTGCTTGCCGTAAAAAAGCAGAGTGTGTAATCTTGTGAGCATGTCTGACTTCTTTCCTGTTTCCGGCATTGCATACGAAGGTCCGAAATCTGATAATCCCCTCGCATTCAAATTTTATGATGCGGATGCGCTCGTCGAGGGGAAGCCCATGAGCGGGCACCTGCGCTTTGCGGCCGCTTATTGGCACTGCATGCGCAACCCGCTTTCCGACCCGTTTGGAGAGGGAACCGCATTGATGCCGTGGGACGACGGGTCGGACACTCTCGATAACGCCCTGCGGCGTGTGGAGGCCTTCTTCGAGTTTCTGGAGAAATGCAGGATTCCCTTTTACTGTTTTCACGACCGGGACATTTCCCCGGAACGGGGTACCATCGCGGAAACGGAGAAAGATTTGGACAAGGTGGTTGAGCGGCTGGGCATTCTCCAGGGCGAGACGGGCAGGAAGCTCTTGTGGGGGACGGCCAATTTGTTCACCCATCGGCGCTATGCGCAGGGTGCGGCGACATCGCCTGAGCTGGGGGCCTTTCTGCAAGCTGCGGCACAGGTAAAAAAAGCTCTCGAGGTCACCCACGCGCTTGGTGGAGAGGGTTACACCTTTTGGGGAGGGCGCGAGGGCTACGCGACGCTCCTGAATACCGATCAAAAACGCGAACGTGAACAGCTTGCCGCCTTTCTTCACCTCGCGGTGGATCACAAAAAAACCATCGGCTTCAAGGGACAATTCTATATCGAGCCAAAACCGCAGGAGCCTACCACCCACCAATACGATTCCGACGCGGAGGCCTGTCTCAATTTTTTGCGTGAGTTTCATCTGCTCGAACACTTCAAACTCAATCTGGAAACCAATCATGCGACACTGGCCGGGCATACCATGCGGCACGAGATGCGGACGGCCCGCGAAGCCGGTGCACTCGGGTCGGTGGATGCCAACCAGGGCACGGCGCACTGCGGTTGGGACACCGACGAGTTTCCCACCGACGTGGCCCTGACCACCCAGATCATGCTGGAATTGCTGGCCATGGGAGGCTTCACCACCGGGGGATTGAATTTTGACGCCAAGCGTCGCCGGGATTCCTTTGATCCAATGGATTTGTTTCATAGCCATATCGCCGGGATGGACGCCTTTGCACGCGGCCTGCAAGTGGCCGCTGCGCTGCGGGCGGATGGACGCATCGCCAGATTTGTCGAGGCCCGCTACTCCAGTTGGGAAAGCGATCTGGGACGCAAAATCATGGCAAGCGCCGCCACGCTTTCCGAGCTGCACTCCGAAGCGCAAACCCACCCGATGCCTGAGCTGAAACCCGGACGTCAGGAAGTCCTCGAGGGCATCGTCAATCAGGCACTGGCCACCGCCTGAGCATTGACGCCTTGGCCGGGAAATTGACCGTGTCCGCCCGAGGGTTTCATGTCATGGCCAAGCCGATTGGCCCGCTCTGCAATTTGGATTGCCAGTATTGCTTCTACCTTGAGAAAGCCGCGCTCTTCCCGGCGAACGAGCGATTTCGGATGAGCGATGACGTCCTCGAGGAATACATCCGACAATACATTTTGGAGCAGGACGTTCCTGAGATTTCCTTTGCGTGGCAGGGTGGCGAACCCACGCTCCTCGGGGTGGATTATTTTCGCCGCGTGGTCGAGCTGCAAAACCGGCATCGCGGAGGCAAAAGGATTTTGAACGCCTTTCAGACCAATGGCACGCTGCTGGATGATGCCTGGTGCGCTTTTTTTGCGGAAAACCGCTTCCTGGTCGGATTGAGCCTGGATGGGCCACCCAAACTCCACGATGCGCTGCGCGTCAACAAACGCGGGGGTGGCACCTACCAACACGTCATTCGCGGATTGCGCCTGCTCCAAAAACACCGCGTCGAATTCAACACCCTCACCGTCGTCAACCGTATCAATGCGGCCAAACCTCTTGATCTGTATCGCTTTCTCCGGGAAACCGGGTCGGGGTATTTGCAATTCATCCCCGTGGTCGAACGTCTGCCGGACGCCGAAGCCCGCGCCCTGGGCCTCGACCTGGCCGTCCCGCCGCGCGTGGACGAGGAAGGAGCCGTCCGGCTCCCCGTCACCGAATGGAGCGTCGAGCCACGTCAATACGGAAACTTCCTTTGCACGATTTTTGATGAGTGGGTTCAGCACGATGTGGGAAAAACCTTCGTGCAGCTTTTTGATGTGACCCTGGGCAATTGGATGGGCCTGGGCAGCTCGCTGTGCTATTTCAGCGAAACCTGCGGAACGGCACTGGCCATCGAACACAATGGTGATGTGTTTTCCTGCGACCATTATGTGTACCCCCACTTCCACCTCGGCAATGTCCTCAATTCCTCCCTCGGCGGCATGGTCGCCTCCGAATTTCAACAACAGTTCGGCAACGCCAAAAGGGATTCCCTCCCCGCCTACTGCCGCGCCTGCGATGTCCGCCACCTCTGCCACGGGGAATGTCCCAAACGCCGCTTCCTGCGCACCCCGGATGGCGAACCCGGCCTCAACTACCTCTGCTCCGCCTACAAAAGGTTTTTCCATCATTCCGCGCCGGCCATGCGTCACATGGCCGCGCTGCTTCGGGCGGGGCGTCCGGCCAGCGAGGTCATGGCGGGAACCTCCCACAGGCCGGATTCTGTCAGAATGGCTTGCACCCGCTGATCGTGGGGAGCGGTGGGAACGAGGGGGACGCGCTGGGAATCAAAGCAAATGCCGAGGCGAAAGCCGGGGAGTCTCCCGAGTGCGGCGTCGTAAAACCCCTTCCCTCGTCCGAGACGCCCGCCCTGGGCATCGAAGGCCAACCCGGGAACGAAAATGAGATCGGGAGGGGGTGCCACTTCCGCGTCGTCCGGCGGCTCGCACAGCCCCCAACGGCGAGGCTCCAATTCCGCAAATGAGCGAACCCGCAAAAACTCCAGGGTGGATAATGGCCCACCCAAGGCCGGGATCACCCTCATTCGCGGAAACCCCCAGATTTTGTCGGCGGGCAGCTCACCACCACTCCAATCCGGCTCGGAAGCCAACGGCGAGAATCCGTAGACCACACGTGCGCGGGCATAGGCCGGTGTCTGAAACAGATGAGTGCGCAACCGCTTCGAGCGATCCCGATTTTCTCCGACATTCCCTCCTGCGAGCCGGGTGCGCATGAGCGAGCGGAGGATTTGCTTTTCGTCGGCGATCATCGGAAGATAGCCAGTAGATGAGGCACGACAACGACTCCGTCAAGACCGGGCCATGACGGAAGGATTTTTGAGGCGCAGGCCCAGGCCGGCCAACCGGGTCAAAATGGAATTCGGTCACGGATGGAGCGAGCGGAATTTTCTATCCGAGGTGTTGATCCCCTCGCTGTTCATTCGTCGGCGCGGGAGGCGGCGGCGGACGGTTTTCCCTCCGCTCGAGGCCGGACAGATTTGCATCACCTGGATCGGGCACGCCTCGTTCCTTATCCAAACCCCCGAACACAATATCCTGGTGGACCCGAACTGGGCCAATTGGCTGAAAATCGTCAAACGCATCCGGAAGCCCGGAGTGGACCTCCGCGACCTGCCTGCCATTGACCTCGTACTCGTCACCCACGCGCATTTTGACCACCTCGACAAAAAGACACTTCGCGCCGTCGCGGAAGATCAGCCCATTGCGGTGCCCGAGCATGTGGGCGGCCTCGTGCGGCGGCTCGGCTTCGAGCGCGTTCACGAGATGGCTTCCTGGGAAAGCTTTACGCATGGACACCTCAAGATCACCCTGACCCCCGCCCGTCACTGGGGAGCCCGCGTGCTGCACGACACCCACCGCGGATTTGGTGGCTTCCATATCGAATACGCCGGACGCTCGATCCTTCACTGTGGCGACACCGCTTACTTCGATGGATTTCGCGAAATCGGCGAGCGGATGAAGGTGGAAATCGCCTTGTTGCCCATTGGAGCGTACGACGCGCCCACCAAGCGCGACGTCCACA
This sequence comes from Terrimicrobiaceae bacterium, assembly GCA_021463905.1. Taxonomy (GTDB): domain Bacteria; phylum Verrucomicrobiota; class Verrucomicrobiia; order Chthoniobacterales; family Terrimicrobiaceae; genus JAJTZA01. The sequence goes on from JAJTZA010000057.1 coordinate 15,987, forward strand.
TGAACCCCGAAGAGGCGCTTCGCGCCTTCATTGAACTCCGGGCGCAGACCATGATTCCCATGCACTTCGGAAGCTTCCGGCTCAGCTACGAGCCGCCCTTTGAGCCACCCCGCCGACTCCTCGAAAGCGCCGGGAAGCTTCACCTCCGCGACCGCATCCAAATCCTCAAGGAAGGCCAGCCCCGCGTGTTCTGAGGATGCGCTCCACAAACGGTCACCTGCATCCCCCCTCACCCGCTGGGGGCTGAAGGATGATCTGGAGCCGGTCACTCCGCACAGGGCTTGTCGGGCGGAGAATCTCCCGCTACGGTGCCTGACGTGACGAACGATCCCTTTGGCGGATGGAAGGAGGCACGGCAGACGTATCTGCTGGCGTGCCTGCTCACCGGGAACGAAGAAAGCGCCTCGAAGGTTCTTCTGGAATCTGTCGGCGAAGTCTCCTCCCACCCGGAAGGCTCTGAACCCGCAAAAAAATCCCGCCTCCTTTTGGCGGCGGTGCGTCGTCGTGCATTGCGCGCCCCTTCCGGGAACGAGCTGCCTCCCGTGCTTGCCGAGCTGCGTCAACACGCGGAGCCGGGGCGCTCGCTCGTTCTGCTGGACGAGTTGGGGCTTCTCTCGGGGGATGAGGCCGCCGCGTTGCTGGGCATGAATCCCGTTGCCGCGCAGACCGCAGCGGCGGCCCTTCGCGAGGCCATTCCAGACCCCTCGGCCCTGCGACAGGAACTCGATGCGCTCGCCCCCAGCCCCTCTCCGGAATGTAGCACCGCTCTCGAAAAGCTCGCCCGGGAAGGCGGCGTTTCCAAGGCAAAAAACCCGGCGATGTGGGCGGTCATCGTCGCCCTGGTGCTTCTGGCTGGGCTGGTGGCATGGCAGCTCACCGGACGCGCGGGTGTTTTTCCTGACGAAGCACTCAAAATCCTCGAGACAGCCCGAAAGTCCGGGCCGGAAAGTTTTTCCCCTGTGGAGATCAAGGCGGGTGCGCTTCCTGACTGGTTTGCGATGCAGGGGATTGACGGGCTTTCCATCCCTCCCGCTCTCTCGGGTCTCGATGCGGTGGGCGTTCGCGTCTTTCAGCATGAAGGTGAGACCATTGCCCAAATGGCCATCCTCGACCAGGAACGCCGCCTCTACCTCATCGCGTTTCCCGCCGCTCCATTTGGCATCCACGGCCTCCCGGCCAATGGCTGGCAAACAGCCACCACGGGACGCTTTGTTTCCGCCATCACCGAGCGCGATGGCATGTGCCTCGCCATCACCTTCCGCGGCAACGAGAAGGACATGAAAACCTTCCTCGACAGCCTCGGACGCAAAAACCTCTAACCGGTGCTCCTATCCGCCCGCGATGGCCGGGACGATGCTGATTTCATCGGTGGCGCTGACCGGAGTGGCCTTCTCCTGAAGGAAACGAATGTCCTCATCGTTGAGGAAAATATTGACGAAGCGCCGGACCTGGCCCTGCTCGTCGCAGATACGCTCGCCCAACCCGGGAAAAGCAGCATCCAGATTCTGGAGGATTTCGCCGATGGTCGAGCCGGCGGTTTCGACGAGTTCTTTCTCGCCGGTGAGTTTTCGAAGCGGTGTGGGAATGCGAACGGATGGCATATTGTTTGTTTGGTTGGTTGTTGATAAAAATTATGCGGGCAGGAGTTCGTCCGCAAGGAGGGTCTCGAACTCCCGCAGACTGGGTTTGATCAGGCGGGGCTCGCCGCATTTTTCCGCAACAGCCTCAGCCGTCTTGAGTCCATGGCCGGTGATGCAGAGGACGATGCTCTCCTCGCGCGGGATGTTTCCGCCTTCGATGAGTTTCTTTGCGCAGGCCACGGTGACTCCCCCAGCCGTTTCGGCAAAAATCCCCTCCTGCTCGGCCAGCAGACGAATGCCTTCGATGACCTCCTCATCGGTGCAATCCTCGGCGAAGCCGCCCGTCTCCTTCATGGAGCGGATCGCGTAGTAACCGTCGGCAGGCGTCCCAATGGCCAGGGATTTGGCGATGGTATCGGGCTTGGGGACCGGCTTGACGATGTCGGCCCCTTTTTTCATTGCGGTGCTGATCGGCGCACACCCACTGGCCTGTGCGCCATGAACTGAAAACGGCTGCTCGTCCAAAAGCCCCACCTGAATCAGCTCGCGGTAGGCCTTGTGAATTTTGGTGAGGAGCGACCCACTGGCCATCGGAATGACCGTGTGGCGCGGCAGCTTCCAGCCCAACTGCTCGGCAATCTCGAATCCCTGGGTCTTGGAACCCTCCGCGTAATAGGGACGCAGGTTCACATTGACAAACCCCCACCCGTATTTTCCCGCGATTTCCGAACACAGACGATTCACCTGATCGTAGGGGCCATGAATGCCAATGACGTTGGTTCCATACACCAGCGAATTGAGAACTTTATTGCGTTCGAGATCAGCAGGGATCAGGACATAACTGCGCAGACCCGCCGAAGCGGCATTGGCCGCCACCGAGTTGGCCAGATTCCCGGTCGAGGCACAGGCCACCACGGAAAATCCCAGCTCGCAGGCGCGGCTCAACGCCACCGACACCACACGGTCTTTGAAGGAAAGGGTCGGATAGTTGACCGTGTCGTTTTTAATGTACAACTCCCTGACGCCGAGGGCCTCCGCGAGGCGTTTTGCGCGTACCAGCGGAGTGAATCCCACCTGTGCTCCCACCGTGGAGGAGCCATCAATGGGCAGCAGCTCGCGGTAACGCCACATCGTTTGCGGGCGGGCTGCAATGGCCTCGCGGCTGATGCTCGCGGCAATCGCTTCGTAATCGTAGGCCGCTTCCAACGGGCCAAAGTCAAATTCGCAAATATGAATAGCCTCCTTGGGATAGAGGCGTCCACATTCGCGGCATTTCAAATTCGAGAAGAAGGGTCTGTTTTCGTCGCTCATCAGTTTGTGGTTGTTTGGGTCTCATCAAGAGGGACAGGAGAAAACCCGGGCGACAATTTCGGCCTGGCAAAACTTGGCAAGCCGTTCTCATCTGTCCCGGGAAGCGCCTTGCGGCCTCTCCTGGCTGGATTTGGCACCTTGCCCCCGCGCGTCTCCAAGGAAACTTGCGGGCGGTTGCCGTGGCTTCGTCGGGCCAGTCCCTCCACCACTCTTGATAAGATGCGGACACCCTCGGGCGCAATGGCCCGGTTGTCAAGACGTCATTTTTCCGCCCGGCGGGTCGCAAAAAAATCGCGGAGCAATGCGGCGGACTCGGCGGCGCGGACGCCGCCTGTGATCTCGCAGCGGTGGTTGAGGCCGGGCATTTGGAGGAGATTGAGGAGGCCGCCCGCCGCCCCTCCCCGGGGGTCGGGGCAGCCAAAAATGATCCGTCGGAGACGGGCGTGAATCATGGCACCTGCGCACATCGGGCAGGGTTCCTTGGTCACGTAAAGGTCGCAGTCGGTCAGTCGCCAGTCCCCAACCGCATGTTCCGCCATGGTGATTGCGAGCATTTCCGCGTGAGCGGTGGCGTCCTTGAGCATTTCCACCTGATTCCACGCCCGCGCGAGGATTTCTCCGTCACGCACAATGACCGCTCCCACCGGCACCTCATCCGCCGCACGCGCTTTCGCCGCCTGACGCAACGCCTCGTCCATCCACCGCAGATCCTCCCCGACCTCCATGAACCCGCTCCAATCGCTCTTGTCCTCGCTCAAGCCGTACATTTAAACCCGGAAGCCTTCGGGGAAACAAGCGGGATTCGCACCAGTTTCTCCCTTGCATCACAACAAATAATTTCTAGCATGACGCCATGAAACTTCCTGTGCATATCGTGTTGTTTTGTGCGCTCAGCCTGCCGCTCCTGGCAAAGCCGAAACCCACCCCCACTTCCATTCCCCCGCTTTCGCAAAAAAATCCGCAACCATCACCAGCCCCCGCGCAGGGAATACCTGCACCCTCCCCCGCCCCGCTTTCTCCTCCCAGTCAGCAGGCGCAAAAAAACGGACTCTCTCCGGCCTCCCTGTCACCTACCAACCCGGAAGCCTCACCGACACCGGAACTCACTCCGGTCATCCGCCCCCAGATTGTGGATGCCATCCCGACGCTGAGCGTCTCCGACCTCGCCCGCTCGGCAAAGTTCTACGCTTCGCGCCTTGGATTTGCGGTGTTGCTGACCACCGGGTCTGATTACATGGCTGTGGGTCGGGACGCGGTGGAAATCGGGCTGGTCACATTCAAGGGCCGCTCGCCCGCCAATCGCGGCTCGTGCTATGTGAAGGTGAGCGGGATTGACGCGCTCCGCGAGGAGTTCAAGGTGCGCGGTGTGAATGTGACCTCCGAATTGCAGACCAAGCCGTCGCGCATGCGCGAGTTCACCGTACTCGATCCCGACGAAAACACGCTCATCTTTGGCGAATACGTCGGCAAGGCGCAACCCTGAGCCTCAGGGTTTCTCATCCGGCGGAGGTGGCTTTTTCTCCGGCCCCGGCCATTTCCAGTGGAAAACATCCCATGCCCAGAGCGCGAGCGGGTAGGACACGAGGGCACCCAGAACCGCCGAAGCCAACACCCCCACAAAGATAGGCAGCGGGGATTTGGCGAGCATTTCCATGAAATCGCCTGTGGGGGGTGCCTTGCCAACACTCCCGAGAAGGAATGAACCAAGGGTGTATTGGCCAAAAAAGATGACGGCAAACGTGGCGGGATTGCTCAGCCATGTGCCCACAATGGCCGCAGGAATGTTGACCCGCAAAAAAAATGCACAGCTCGCAGCAATGAGCATCTGCATCGGAACGGGAAACATCCCCACCACAATGCCCAGTGCCGCGCCCGCAGCAACCCGCTCCCGGCGGGGCTTCCACATCTCCTCACGGAACAGCCGATCCCCCAGCCTGCGGTGCAGCCATGACCCACGCAGATGCTTCAGCCGCGGAAGCCGCCGAATGAGCGCCCCAAATCGCCCGCGCCTCCATTCCCGAAGACGTCTCATGCGACCCCCTCCAAAATAAATTTCCCTGCTTGCCAAGCGGCCCCCGGCGTTTTATGAATTCTTTGCATGAAAAAAATCGAAGCCATCATTAAACCCTTCAAAATGGAAGACGTCAAAGAAGCGCTTGGTGAAATCGGCATCGAGGGCATGACCGTTTCGGAAGTCAAGGGTTTTGGTCGCCAGAAGGGTCACACAGAAATCTATCGCGGCAGCGAGTACACGGTGGATTTTCTTCCCAAGGTGAAATTCGAGGTGGTGGTCAGCGACGGGATGGTCGAAAAAGCCATTGCAGCCATCACCGCCTCCGCCAAAACCGGAAAAATCGGTGACGGAAAAATTTTTGTGGTTCCCGTGGAAAATGCCATCCGCATCCGCACCGAGGAAACCGGCGACAGTGCCGTGTAATCCCTCCCTGAACTTTGGCGTGGCAAAGCCATCGCAATGAACTGGTGGCAGTCTCTCATTATTGGCCTCGTCGAGGGGTTCACCGAGTACCTGCCCGTCAGCTCGACCGGGCATATTCTATTAACTCAGCGGCTCCTGGGCATTGAGTCATCGGCAGCGGCGGACGCCTTCGCCATTTGCGTACAGGGCGGCGCGATTGTCGCGGTGCTGGGTCTGTACTTCCGGCGCGTGCGCGAGATGGGCCTCGGACTGCTCGGCAGGAATCCCGAAGGAGCGCGCCTCGCATCGGGCATCGTGACGGCATTCCTGCCCGCAGCCGTGATCGGACTGCTCATCGAGAAACATATCAAACACTACCTTTTCGGAGCGGAATATGATCTCTGGCCGGTGGTCACCGCGTGGCTCGTGGGCGGGATTTTTATTCTGGCTGTTTCTTTCTCAAAAATGGGGAGGCACTCCCGGAGTGCCGGTCTGTCCCTCGACAGCCTGACATGGAAGATGGCTGTCGGGATCGGTCTGGCGCAGTGTGTGGCCATGTGGCCTGGAGTGAGCCGCAGTCTGATGACGATTGTGGGTGGTGTCCTGGCCGGGTTGAGTCTGCCCGCAGCCGTCGAATTCAGCTTCCTTCTGGGCGTGGTCACTCTGGGTGCGGCCACGGCTTACGATGCGCTCCGGCACGGTCAGGAAATGCTGGCGGCCTACGGCCCCCTCCCGCTCTTCCTGGGATTCTTCACCGCCTGGCTGGGAGCGGTGGTGGCCGTCCGCTGGATGGTGCGTTTTTTGAATACCCACGGCCTGCAAGTCTTTGGCTATTACCGCATCGTTCTCGCGATCATCGTGGGTGGATTGCTTCTCGGCGGGTTTCTGCGCGCCTAAAGACATGGAGGCTTCGCTTATCACGCCAGACATTCAGGCCAGTGTTCTTTGCGAGGATGTCCGGCAGGAAGTCAGCGGCAGCCAGACGCTGGTGGGCGTCATCAACGCCATTCCCGCGCCCGTTGTTCCCATCGGCGTCTTCAAATTGTGCCTGTGGACGCGCTGGTGTGGCGGTCTCGGAGAGTTCGAACAACAGTCGCTCATCCTAAACTGCGAAGACGAAAAGCCACTGGCCACGGCCACCATCAAGTTTCAACTTCCTTCGCTGGAGGCCCATGCCACCAACGTCCATGTTTTTGGAGGCGTGCAATTTCCATGCCACGGCCTCCACCACGTGGAGATTCGTCTGGACAATCAGCTCCGGCTTCGGTTTCCCCTGCCGGTTGTGCCGGTGCAAACCGCGCAGACGCCGGAGTAGAATGTCGCGTCAGTCGCAGTCCACAACCCGTTTGGGACGGTCGAGGAGACGCGCGATCAGGATGCACAGCTCGTAGAGCAGGTACATCGGCCCGCCCATCAGGGCGAGGGTGAGAACGTCGGAGGTCGGCGTGATCACCGCTGCCGCGATAAAAATGACGACCAACGCGAACGCCCGGGAGCGCTTCAGCGTCGCGGTATCCAGGATGCCCAGCTTCACCAGGAGGAGCACGACCAACGGAAGCTCGAAGGCCAGACCAAAGGCAATGGTCATCTGCGTGGCAAAGGAGTAGTACTCGCGCACCGTCCACGTCGGCTGCCAGTGCATCGCCTTCGCATCGAGAAAGAAAAATGCGAGTGCCTGGGGCAGGACGACAAAATAGCAAAAGGCCACGCCGAGCAGAAACAGGCCAAACCCCGCTCCGGCAATGGGCAGCAGGATGCGCTTTTCTCCCGGATGCAGCGCGGGCAGAAGGAACCTGGCCAGAAAGTACAGAATCGCCGGAAACGCCAGAATCAACCCACCGTAAAATGCCAGCTCGAAGGAAATGGTGAAGGAGTCGGCCACGCCGAGCGATTGCAGATTTGCGGCGCGATCCGGCGCCACCTCGGCCAGGGGACGCTGCACAATCGAGGCCAATGTGCCCCGAAAGGCAAAGCAGAGGATCATGGCGATCCCCAAAGCCGCACCGATGCGGATGAGCAGATGCCGCAGATCTTCGAGATGTTCAAGCAGCGGTTTGGGATCATCCGGCGACTCGCGAAACTCAAACAACCTGTGAAGATTCATGAAGGCGGTTCAGGCGGAAAGCAGCTCGTTCCACCAGGCGAGGCGCTCGGCGACCCGTTGGGGGGAAGGAGCTCCGGCGGCCGTCCGCGCTTCGAGTGCCGCCTTCAGCGAGAAGACCGACTGGATGGTCTCCGGCGTCAGCAGTGGCGAGGCCGCCAGACAGTCCTCCGGGGGCAGGCCGCTCAAGGGAAGCCTGCGGGCTGCGGCCAGGGCGACCAATTTTCCGACGATTTCATGGGCATGACGGAAAGGCACTCCGCCCATCACCAGCCGGTCCGCAAGATCCGTGGCCAGCAGGTTGGGGTCGCTGGCAGCCGCTCGTGCCCGCTCCTCATCAAATTCTGCCGCCATCATCATTTCAGCGAAAATTTTCAAGGCTGAACGGACGGTGTGGAAGGAATCAAAGATGGCCTCTTTATCCTCCTGCAGGTCGCGGTTGTAGGTGAGCGGCAGGCCTTTCATGAGCGTCAGCAGGGCGACAAGATTACCGTAAAGCCGACCGGTCTTCCCTCGGGTCAGCTCGGCAATATCCGGGTTTTTTTTCTGGGGCATGAGGCTCGATCCCGTGGTGTGCCGGTCGCTCAGCCGGAGAAACCCGAATTCTGCGGATGCCCACAGGATCACGTCCTCGCTCAAGCGGGAGAGGTGCATCCCCAATACGGCCAGCGCGGAGGCCGCTTCGATGGCAAAGTCGCGATCCGAGACTGCATCCATGCTGTTCTGCGAAACTCTCGAAAACCCCAGCTCGCGCGCCATCGCTTCGCGGTCCAGCGCAATGGTCGAGCCGGCCAATGCCCCCGAGCCCAGCGGCAACACATCCAAACGCCGGGCACAATCCCCAAGACGACCGGAGTCCCGCTCGAACATCTCGACGTAGGCCAAAACATGATGCGGCAGCAGAACCGGCTGCGCGCGCTGCAAATGCGTGTACCCCGGAAGAACCGCATCCGCATGCCGCCCCGCGAATCCCAGAAGCGCACGCTGCATCCCACGAAGGTCCTCGCGGGTTTCCTCGATGGCCTCGCGCATCCAAAGCCGCAGATCCAGTGCCACCTGATCGTTGCGACTGCGCGCCGTATGGAGCCTCGCACCCAGCGGCCCAATCCGCCGCGTCAGCTCCGCCTCGATGTTCATGTGAACATCCTCCAGCTCCGGATCAAACTCGAAACGCCCCTCGGCAATATCCTCCCGAATTTCCAGAAGGCCGGTCTCAATGGCGCAAAACTCCTCGGGGGTCAGGATGCCCGCCACCGACAAGGCCCGCGCATGGGCAATGCTTCCACGGATGTCGTGATCGAAGAGCCGCCAGTCCACGCTGACCGATTCGCCGTAATCCTGCAGCAGCCCGGACGCGGCCTCCTGAAATCGCCCTTTCCACATGTCTCTGATGCCGCGCTAACCGCGCGTTCCCTCCTGCGCCTCACGGGTGCGCAAATGCTCGCAGCTCCCCTGCCGCTTCAGCTCGTCACAGTGCCCTTCGATCTTGATCATTTTGCTGGCAGGTGAAAATCCCAGCCGCCGGGTGATGCAATTCTCCAGCAACTCCATGTTCGTGTCTTCAAACTCAATGATTTTATTGCAATCCACACAAATGAGGTGGTTGTGCGTCGGACGGTCAATAAAATTGGGATCGTATACCTTCGTGCCAGTCCCCAACTCGATCTCCCGCAAAAGCCCGCTCTCAACCAGCAGCGGCAACGTCCGATACACCGTCGCCCGCGAAACCGAACGATCAATCTCCTGGGCCCGCTTGAGCAGATCTTCCGCGTTGAAATGATCATCGGTCCCAAAAGCCGCCTCGATGATTGCCTCGCGCTGCGGAGTACGACGGAGACCTTTTCCTGAAAGAAACTCCTGAAGGCTCTTGCGTACGCGCTCGAGAAGGTCGGTTGCCATGCATGATACTCTATCTGACGGCAACGCAGCGTCAATCCCGGACATGCCCGGAGCGCATCGCCGGGGGTTGCGAACAAGGAGCATGACCCCCTGTCTGGGATCAATACGATTTGGCCCAGATGACCCGTTGCGGACTGGGATTGCCGCTGAACGGGCAAATGCCAGGCTCGGGGGCCTCCTCAAAGGGAATGCAGCGGATGGTCACCTTCAAGTCGGCTTTGACCTGTTCCTCAACAGCCGCGCTTCCGTCCCAGTGCGTGAGGGCAAAGCCGCCATGAATTTCCGGCTTCTCAGGGTTTTTGGGCGTAAAGAACGCCTTGAATTCCTCCTGGGAATCTATCTTGCGGGTATGCTCGTTTTGGAAAGCCTCTGCACGGGCGAGCAGGTTTGCCTGAATGTCTCCGAGGATTTCCGGGAGCCGGGCGACAGCCTCCTCGACGGTCAGGAACGACTTCGTCTTGTGCGGCTGATCGCGCCGCGAGACAGCCACCGTCCCCTGTTCGAGATCGCGCGGACCGATTTCCACGCGCAACGGGATTCCCTTTTTGATCCATTCCCAGTTTTTGACCCCTCCCCCCACATCGCGGGTGTCCAACTCGACTTCCAATGGCAGACCGTCGAAACGCTGATCCCGAAGCCGGGACGCCAAATCCGTGGCAGCAGCCAAAACCGCCGCCCGCGATTCTTCCTTGGGTGTGATGGGCAGAATCACCACATGGGCCGACGCCACGCGTGGCGGCAGGATGATCCCATCATCATCGCCGTGCGCCATCAACATCGTCCCAATCAACCGCGTACTCACTCCCCAACTCGTCGTCCACGCATGCTCGATCCCGCCATCGCGCGACTGGAACTTGATGTCCGAGGCCTTCGAGAAATTCTGGCCAAGGAAATGCGAAGTGCCGGCCTGAATCGCCTTGCGATCCTGCACCATGGCCTCGATGCAATACGTGCGCTCCGCGCCAGGAAAACGCTCACCAGCGCTTTTCTCGCCCACACAAACGGGCAGGGCCAGATACTCGCGCGCAAAACGCTCATACACACGCAACATCCGGAGGGTCTCCTCTTCCGCCTCGGCCCGGGTCTCATGGGCCGTGTGCCCCTCCTGCCACAAAAACTCGGCGGTTCGTAAAAACAGCCGCGGACGCATTTCCCAGCGGACGACATTGGCCCACTGGTTCAGCAACACCGGCAGGTCGCGCCAGGATTTCACCCAGCGGGCATACGCCGCACCAATGATCGTTTCCGAGGTGGGCCTCACAACCAGCGGCTCGGTCAATTCGCCCACCGGAACGAGTTTTCCGTCGCGCATTTCGAGTCGGTGGTGGGTGACGACCGCGCATTCCTTGGCGAACCCCTCGACATGCGCAGCCTCCCTGGCAAGGTGGCTCAAGGGAATAAAGAGCGGGAAATAGGCGTTGCGGTGGCCGGTCGCCTTGAACATGCCATCCAAAACCCACCGCATCCGCTCCCACAGCGCATACCCCCACGGTTTAATCACCATGCAGCCGCGCACTTCCGAATTCTCCGCAAGGTCCGCAGCCCGGACGATCTGCTGGAACCACTCAGGAAAATCCTCCGAGCGCGTGGGACTGATGGCATTCTGCGACTTCATTCGTGAACAGGCTCCTTTATCGGATTCACTGACAGCGCGAAAGCTCAAATGCCTCCCATCCTAAAAATAATTCCGGGCTGTAAGTCCGGGACGTTCCCTCTCAATCCATTGGCCACAAGTCGAAACATTGCATTTCGCGATCTTTCAGGCCGCTGATGCTCGCGGGAGATTTCGGCTGAGCTTGACGAGCGGTGGTGGTTCCCCTATGCAGAGGGGCTGCCAATGACTGATGAGGAACTGTTTTCGCGGCTTTCGCCTGAGCGGGCGGCGGGCATGCTTGCCGAGGTACGAGGGGTAAACCGTCAGGTGCTGCGCTCGGTGATCGGTCAGCTTGCGGCCCGCCGCAAATTGCGGCCAGCCTTCATTGAGAAAAAGCCTGGTCCGGAGCGGCTGACATGGATTGCGGCGGAATTGGCGCGGCCATCGAATGCCCCGTTATCGCTTGAGATCCTGCACGTCTGGCTTATGGAATGTCGTCAGCCGATGCTCTGCGCCTATTTGGATGCGCTGGGCATCCCACACGACGAAGCGGGAACCCTCGAGGGGGCTCCGCCAACCGAGCCATCCGCCGAGACGGTTCAAAAGGCCGTTGAGGCGATTCTGGCTGCCTTCCCGCCGGACGAGGTGGCCATTTATTTGCGGTTATTTTTACGCATGGACCGGGCGGGGTGGCCCGCACTGGCCCGGATTGTGGAGTCCGACGAGCGCCTGCTAATATCCCGGCCATGAGCAACCCGTCCTTTCAAGCCAGTTTGGATGAGTGCATCGAGACGCTGGAGCATCTGCGGACATTCGAGAAGCCGCTCCTGGAGGCAGCAAGGCTTGTCGGTGATGCGCTGCTTGCCGGTGGAAAGGTTCTGACCTGTGGGAATGGCGGAAGCGCGGCGGACACCGCGCATCTGGCCACCGAATTCACCTGTCGGTTCAGCGGGGACCGACGTCCGTATCCGGCTCTTGCGCTGGCCACGGACGCCGGGCTGCTCACCGCCATTGCCAACGACTACACCTTTAAGGACGTCTTCGCGCGGCAGATTTGGGCCTATGGCAAGCCAGGCGACGTTCTGGTGGCTTTCAGTACGAGCGGGAAGTCGCGAAACATCCTCTCGGCCATCGAGGAGGCCCGACGGCGCGGACTTTCCAGCATCGCCTTTCTGGGCCGGGATGGCGGCCACGTGGCCGGAGCGGCCAACGTTGAGATTATCGTCCCCAGCAAAGTGACGGCGCGCATCCAGGAAGCACACAAATTTCTTTTGCATGCGCTTTGCGAAATCGTCGAGGCGCGCCTCCCAAAGGAATGAGCGGCATCGCGCCTGCTGTCATTGCGGCTGTCCTCGGCGCGATCGTCGGCTCGTTTCTCAATGCCTGCATCCACCGCATGCCGCGCGGAATCCGGTTGGGAAATCCCCGCCGCTCGTTCTGCCCGGCCTGTCAGAAGCTCATCCCGTGGCACGAAAACCTGCCGGTACTCAGTTGGCTCGTTCTGCGCGGCAGGTGCTCGGGTTGCGGGACGAGGATTTCCATCCGCTACCCGCTCGTCGAGCTGCTGACAGCCGGGCTGTTCTTCGCCACATGGACGACCTACGGGCTCCCGCTCGCGCCCGTTTATGCGCTGTTTCTTGGGTTGATGATCGCCGCGACGTTCATTGACATTGAGCATTTCATTATCCCGGACGAAATCACCTGGGGTGGTGCGGCGGTCGGGATTTTGCTTTCCGGTCTGGTACCTGCGCTGATGGGCGTGGCGGGACGCTTCGAGGCGATGGGGCGCTCGGTCTTTGGTGCCGCACTGGGCTTCGGAATTTTGTGGCTGGTGGTCGAGGGTGGCAAGCTGGCCTTTGGCCGCAAGTCCCACAAGTTTCAGGCTGGGGAGTCCTTCGAGTGGAAGCGCGATGGAGACCGCGCGGATCTCCGAATCGGTGAGGAATCCCTGCGCTGGGAGGATATTTTTGGGCGTGAATCGGACGTGATGATTTTGCGCTGTGAGAGCCTGAGTGTGGACGGTCAGGAATCGCCGGGCGGCGAAGTGCGGTTCCGCTACGACCGGCTGATTCGCGAAGGCAACGAGACCCCGCTCGACACCCTGGGGGTCATCAGCGGACGTCTGACTTCGGTAACGATTCCGCGCGAGGCGATGGGATTTGGGGATGTGAAGTTCATCGCGGCGATTGGTGCCTTCCTGGGCTGGCAGGCGGTCATTTTCACGGTGTTTGCGGCATCGGTCATTGGCTGCGTTGCGGGGCTGGCCGGGATTTTTCTCGCGCGGGACCGCTCGGGGGCGCGCATCCCGTTTGGCCCCTTCCTGGCCTTGGGAGCCACAGGCTGGCTCTTCGGAGGTCAGCGTCTTTTCGAGTGGTACTTCTCTCTCTTTAACCGTCAACCGCCCTTCTGAATTCCTATGCCGCCACCACCCAAGCTCCCATTTCCTGAGCTGCTGCGCCAATTCGTCCGCCCCTACGTCCGTTTGCTCAGCTATCTGAAGCCCTATCGGAAGCGGTTCATCACGGGGCTGGGCTTTGGCATTGCGGCGGGGATGCTCAGTGGCGTGGTGCCGCTGGTGATCAAAACGGTTGGCGACAAGGTTCTGCCGGGCGGCATGGGCCGGGCGGCGCTGATGGATGCGGCGCATCAAACCAGCGGGCCGGGCATCGGCCCCGTGCTCTGGATCACGATGCTCATTCCCGCCGTCATGGTGGCGCGCGGGCTTTGTTCGTATGTGAACACCTACTGCATGGCATGGGTCAGCTTCCGCATCCTGCGCGACCTGCGCACACAGCTCTTCGGCCACCTCATCTCCCAGTCCCTCGACTTCTTTAATCGCGCAAAGGCCGGACGACTCATCTCACGGGTCGTCAATGATACCCGCATGGCCCAAAACGCCATGACCTCGATCTCGGGAGATTTGGTGAAAAATCCCATTGCTGTTCTTACCGGCGCCGTCGTCCTGATCTCAATGGACTGGAAGTTCAGTCTCACGACACTGGTGCTCTTCCCCATCTGCATTGTTCCGGTGATCGTCTTTGGGCGCAAAGTCCGCAAGGCGGGGAAGGCCGAGGAGAACGAGGCGGGGACGATGTCGGTCATCCTGCAGGAGAGCTTTTCCGGCATCCGCGTCGTCAAGGCCTTTGCGCGCGAAGGCTACCAAACCGAGCAATTTGCAAAATCCAGCGACGAACAATGCCGCAACAGCATGCGCGTGCGCAAAAGCATTGATATTGTCCAGCCCCTGATCGAGTCAGTCTCGGCCTTTGGTGTCGTGCTGGCCATCCTCTACGTCTACCTCTTTGATATCAGCGTCGCCAAGTTTGTCGCACTCTGCGCGGGTATCTTCCTGCTCTACGAACCCGTGAAAGCACTCAGCCGCATCCCCATGCTCATGCAGAAGTGCATGGCCTCGGCGGAAGCCATCTTTGAATTGCTGGCCACCGTTCCGACCGTGCGCGACGCGGAGGCCGCGCCCGCGCTCACGGGCAGCCGGGGGGCCATCCGTTTTGACCAGGTGTCCTTCTCCTACGTCGAGGATCAACATGCGGTGCGGGATTTCACGCTCGAGATACCCGCAGGACAACAATTCGCGCTGGTGGGTGCCAGCGGTGCGGGCAAGAGCACGATCCTCTCGCTGCTCCTGCGGTTTTATGACCCGCAACAGGGAGTGATCGCCATTGATGGCTCGCCGATCCAGAGCGTCACCCAGGCCTCGCTGCGCTCGCAAATTGGCATCGTCAGCCAGGAAACATTCCTCTTCCACGACACGATCGCCACGAACATCCGCTACGGACGACTGAATGCCACTGACGAGGAAGTCGAAGCCGCCGCCCGGATGGCCTACGCGCACGACTTCATCATGGCCCAACCCGATGGCTACAACACCATCGTCGGCGATAAGGGATGCATGCTTTCGGGCGGCCAGCAACAACGGCTCTCAATCGCCAGAGCCTTGCTCAAAAATGCCCCGATCCTCCTGCTCGACGAAGCCACCTCCGCCCTGGATTCAGAATCCGAAAAAATGATCCAGGCCGCCCTCGAACGCCTCGCTCAAGGACGCACCGTCATCGCCATCGCCCACCGCCTCTCCACCATCCTCAAATCCGATGCCATCGTCGTCATGGAGCATGGACGCATGCTGGACTGTGGAAGGCATGCCGACCTCCTCCCACGCTCCGAAGTCTATCGCCGACTCTACGAGCTCCAATTCGCGCACCCTGAACTCGCGTGAGCCCGAGCGCATTTGCTCCTTGTGAAATGCGAGAGAACCCGTAGGCCGTATAGGACAGTCCCCATCGTCTCCTGGGATCTCTGGGGAAATTACCGGAGGGGCGGGACGATGTCGTCCATGACGCGGATTGAGCCATCCGGGAAGAGGATGTGGGCACCGCGGCCATGGATATCGCCGATTTCCACCAGCCAGGGCTGGGTGGCCCAGCGGTAGGGTGTCATGGTGCGCTCGTCAAAGGGGGTGGGCTCGTAGTGCATGCGGTGCTGCTCCTCCTCGGGCTGGGTGCGAGAAAGTCGGCGCAGGGTTGGACACTGCCAGGCCACTTCCGTGCCACCGTAGGGGGTCAGCGTGGCAATCCACCAGTCCTCGAATGGCCCCTGATCCTCCGCTTCCCAAAGCCCCTCCGGAGGTTGTGGCCACTGCGCCTTGTCCTGCATATAGCCAACCAACGCGGTGTGCAACGACCGCATGTTCGTCATGCACTGCGCCGCCTCAGCCCGCGCCAACAAGGGCCGGTACGATATGTAGCCAACAAACCCCAAAATCCCCAGAATGACTACTGCGGTAAGGACTTCTAGAAGGGTGATCCCACATACTCGCCTCGCAACGCACGTTGCTCGGACACAGGAATGAGCCATCCAGCTTCTCAAACGGATCCGCAACAATCAATTCTGCGCAATCCGCGAGCCTTTAATTTTGATGGATTTCCTCAGGGGGGTTTGAATCCCAAGCGGGTCTTGTAAAGACACCGGGACAGATATCGTACCCACAATCTCGCCCTTGCCCTTGAAATAATAGATCGGCGAATTTTTGTCTGCCTTGGCCGTAAAATAGCCCGAGAGGGTCGCTCCAAGCATTGAGGGTACAAGCGAATTGCCCACATCAATGATTCCGGTGATTTTGCCGTCATTGATCGCCACGTCGTTGTCGCCATTATAAATCAACCCCTCAACAAAAATCACATACATGTTTTCTGCGAAATTCGTCGTTTGCACGCCATTCATGTATTTGAAGCGAATAATCCCTGTGGTATTCGGTGCTGTCGCGCTGGCCTGGTAGGAACCATCCACTCCATCGGGAAGCGGCGATCCGTTGGTGAAAGGCGGAGGTCCGCCAAACCCTCCGGCTTGGACGGTGGCGGCGGCCAGGAACAGGGCGAGGGAAGCGGCGAGTGATTTCATACGCAGTGCATCCAATCCAATTCCCGGAGATTGGTCAATGACTTTTTTAAAAAAATTCGCGCGGTGATGTGTTCCAGGTGAAAGTCGGTTTTGCGAAAGCTCGGGACGATCTGCTGTGGAGGCCGATACGACAGACGGGACAGATGGGACGGACGACCTCCGCCGGCAGAGCGGGGAGGTCGGCCCTGAGGGGGGCGATGGCTGTAAGCCGGATTCTGTCCGGGCCGGGGTGAGCCGACCGTGGACGGTCATTTATCTGAGCGACGAAGACCCGGAGGCGGTCGGTGGTTGCCCGAGAGCGCACCGGCCGGGCAGGCGGCCCGTTCCTCCTGTTCTGTCTTGCACCGCATGGGGTTTATCGTGCCCCCTCGCTTACGCTTGGGGCGGTGGGCTTTTACCCCGCCATTTCACCCTTGCCCCGGTGGGGCGGTATATTTTCTGTGACACTTTCCGTCGCGGCGGGCTTGCGACCGCCGCGCCCCTGTTTTCACAGGGCATGCTGCCTTGTGGTGTCCGGACTTTCCTCTTCTCATGGCCCTTGCGGGTCACGGAAGCGACCGTCCGCCATCGGGGCTACTGTGGCACATTCCTCTCGCGCGGCAAGCCATTTCGGGATTCCGTGACAACTTTTTCTGTTCTTCTTGATATGGTGAGGCGGTCACCGCATAGTGAGTGGTCTGATTTATGAAGGAAACGTTGCTGGACAAGGTGTGGGCTGCGCACACGGTGAGGGAACTGCCCAATGGCTCGACGCAGTTGTTGATTGGGACGCATTTGATTCATGAGGTGACCAGTCCCCAGGCGTTTGGGATGCTCCGGGATCTGGGATTGAAGGTGAAGTTCCCGCAGCGGACCTTTGCCACGGTGGATCATATTGTGCCGACGGACGAGCGCGAGGAGCCGTTCTCGGATCAGTTGGCCGACGAGATGATCAAGGCTCTGCGCGCCAATTGCCGCGAGGCCGGGATCACATTTTTTGATTTGCCGACCGGTCATCAGGGCATCGTTCATATTGTCGGGCCCGAGCAGGGGATCACGCAGCCGGGAACGACGATTGCCTGTGGGGATTCGCACACCTCGACTCATGGCGCGTTTGGAGCCATTGCCTTCGGCATTGGCACAAGCCAGGTGCGCGATGTGTTGGCCACTCAGACCATGGCCATCCGCAAGCCCAAAGTCCGGCGGATCAACGTGGATGGAAAACTGTCGCCCGGCGTCTATGCCAAAGATGTGATCCTGCACATCATCCGGCGGCTCGGCGTCAATGGCGGCATCGGCTTCGCCTACGAATATGGCGGCTCGACGTTTGACGCCTTCACCCAGGAAGAACGCATGACCGTCTGCAACATGTCCATCGAAGGCGGGGCGCGCGTCGGTTACGTGAACCCCGACAAAACCACGTTTGACTATTTGCAGGGCCGCCGCTATGCGCCGCAAGGTGCTGCATGGGAGAAGGCGCTGACGCGCTGGAGTGCCTTCGCATCGGATGCGGGCGTGGCCTACGATGATGTGGTGGGCTTTCACGCCGGTGAAATTGCGCCCACGGTGACGTGGGGGATCAACCCTGGGCAGGCAATTTTTATTGATGAGCGTGTTCCCAGGCCGGAGGATCTTGCTGAGAAGGATCGCGCGACGGCCGCCGAGGCGCTCGCCCACATGAAGCTCACGCCCGGCCAGCCCATCAAGGGGGTTCCGGTGGATGTTGCATTTCTGGGCAGTTGCACCAACGCGCGGCTGAGCGACCTCACCGAGGTGGCGCGCTACGTGAAAGGACGCACGGTGCGCGCTGGTGTGAAGGCCATCGTCGTCCCCGGCTCGCAGGGCGTCGCCACCCTGGCCGAAAAAATGGGCATCGCAGAAATTTTCCGTGCGGCAGGCTTCGAGTGGCGTGGTGCCGGCTGCTCCATGTGCCTCGGCATGAACCCCGACAAACTCGTCGGCGACCAGCTCTGTGCCAGCTCCAGCAACCGGAACTTTAAGGGACGCCAGGGCAGCCCCACCGGTCGCACCGTGCTGATGAGCCCTCTCATGGTCGCCGCCGCCGCCATCACCGGCGAGATCGCCGACGCGCGCGAAGTCTTTTCCATCTCTTAATTACCATGGCTCTCGACAAAATCACCCAAATCACGGGCCGGGGCGTCTATGTGCCCGGCGACGACACCGACACCGACCGGATCATCCCGGCGCGCTTCATGAAATGCGTCACGTTTGATGGACTGGGAGAATACGCTTATTACGACGAGCGCCGCGCGGATGATGGGACGGACAAATCCCACCCGCTGAACGATCCAAGGTTTTTCGGAGCGCGTTTTCTGCTCTCCGGCTCAAATTTTGGCTGTGGCAGCTCGCGCGAGCATGCTCCGCAGGCGCTCTACCGCTTTGGATTCCGCGCCGTCCTGGCGGAAAGTTTTGCCGAAATCTTTTTTGGCAATTCGACGACGCTGGGCATGCCCTGCGCGGTGATGGCCGCTGGTGACTTGCGGGCACTGGCGGGATTGATCGAGGAGGATCCGGCCCTGCTCATCACCCTCGATCTGCTTGAGGGCAAGGTGACGGCGGCCGATGTGGACTTCCCGGCCACGCTTCCCGATCATGCCCGTGAGGCGCTGGTTTCCGGGAAGTGGGATGCCATTGCGGATCTGCTCGAGGGATTGCCGGATGTCGAGCGTGTGGCGGCCACGCTTCCCTATTTCGCATGACGAGTTCCGCGAAGGACATCGAGGGCGCCCTTGCGCCTGCGCAAACCGTTCTTGTGGTCAGCCACATGCGTCCGGATGGCGACGCGCTGGGCTCGACGCTGGCCTTCGCCCGGCATCTCGAACGACTGGGAAAATCTGTCCACACATGGAATGAGGACGGGATGCCGGAAAAGTTCCGGTATCTGCCGGGAAGTGAGCGCATCACGCCGCCGCCCTCCGAACCACGCGCATTTGATGCGGTCGTCGCGGTGGACACCTCGACACGCGATCGCCTCGGGAGCTGCCTGGATGCCATCTCCCATGCGCCCCTCTGGATCAACATTGACCACCACATCAGCAACGAGGGCTACGGCGACCTGAACCTGATTGACCCTTCCGCACCCGCCGCCGGACAGATTCTTTTCGAATACTTCGAGAGCCTCGGTGTCGCCCTGGATGAGATCATGGCTGGAAACCTGTTCGCCGCCATTTCGACGGATACCGGCTCGTTCCAATACCGGGGCACCGACGGACGAACCTTTCATGCCGCCGCCCGCCTTGTCGAGGCGGGCGTGAATGTGTCGGCACTCTCGCAAAAAATGTACGACAGCCATCCACGCCGTCACTGGAACCTCCTGCGCCATACACTCAACACCGCACAGTTTCTCTGTCAGGATCGGCTGGCGGTTTTCGCGGTTTCCCGCGCGGAAATGGCGGCCATGGGTGCGTTGCCGGAGGACACCGAGGGGTTGATCACCCACCTGCGCGCGGTCGAGGGCGTCGTGGTGGCGGCCTTTTATGAGGAGCTTAAGGATGGGATGATCCGGATCAGCGTCCGCTCGAAAAATCCCTCCGTTAATGCCTGCGAAATCTGCCAACAATTTGGAGGCGGCGGCCACCCGCTGGCTGCCGGCGTCCGTCTGCGCGGCTCGCTCGAGGCGGTGATGGAAAAATTTAATGCGACCCTTTGTCATGAGATCGAAAGAGGAAATTAACGGCGTCCTCCTGGTGGACAAAGCCCCCGGGATGACATCCCATGATGTGGTGGCCATCAGCCGCCGTGCGTTGGGCACCAAGAAGATCGGGCATTGCGGGACGCTGGATCCCCTGGCCACCGGTCTGCTGATTTTGACCGTGGGCCGGGGAACAAAAATCCAGGATTTGTTGATGAGCGAGGACAAGGAATACGAGGGCACGATGCGGCTGGGTGTGGTGACCTCGAGCCAGGATGCCGATGGCGAGATCCTCGAGGAGCACCCCGTACCCGCGCTTACCCCTGCGGACATCGAGGCCGCCCTCGCCAAGTTTCGCGGGGATTTTTACCAGACCCCTCCCATGGTCAGCGCCATCAAGAAGGACGGAGTGCCACTCTACAAGCTGGCACGCCAGGGCCGCGAAGTCGTCCGCGAGCCGCGATTTGTCCATGTGTATTCCTCGGAAGTACTCGCTCTGCGCCCCCCGGAGATTGACTTCCGGATCGTCTGCAGCAAGGGATTCTACGTGCGTACATTTGCGCACGATATCGGCGAGGAACTCGGCTGCGGGGCGCACCTTTCCGCGCTGCGACGAACCCAATCCGGAAAATTCAGCGTCCAGGGTGCGCTGACGGTTCCCGAACTGAAGACACGGCCCCGCGAGGAACTTCTCGAACGCGTGATGAGCCTTCCAGCTGTCTCCCGGCTGCGCGGAGCGTGACCCGGAATGGTTCGGCTCGATCATCCCGCAAGCCTGTCGCGCATTCCCAAGCCGCTCGCCCTGGCAATCGGCGTCTTTGATGGCGTCCACCTCGGCCACCGCGCGGTGCTGGCACAGGCTCACGCAGACGCGGCAACATGGGCCGGAGAGGCTGTCGCTGTCACCTTTGACCCCCACCCCGCAAAAATCCTCCGACCGGAAGCCGCTCCCGCCCTGCTCACCTCCACGGAGCAGAAACTCAACCTCATGTCCGGGCTGGGATTTGCTTATGCGCTGGTCATCCCCTTCGACTGCAAAATGGCAGGCACCACTGCGGAAGATTTTTTGGAGTTGCTGACGGCCAACAGGAATCTGCAGGAGATTGTGGTGGGTCAGGGCTGGCGGTTTGGAAAAGGCCGCACCGGGACGCCCGAGCTTCTGCGCGCGGTGGGTGTGCAGCATGGGTTTGCGGCCATCGAGATTCCTTCGGTGGCGGTGGATGGGCTTCCTGTAAGCAGCACCCGGATTCGGCGGGCCATCGCTGCGGGTGATTTCGCGGCAGCGGAGAGATGCCTGGGACGCGAGTATTCGGTGTGCGGCACGGTCGTGGAGGGCCGCCATGACGGACAGGCGCTGGGTTTTCCCACAGCCAACCTGTCCCCGGCCAACGCACAATTTCCTCCCGATGGTGTCTATGCGGTTCGCGTGATCCTTCCCGGCGGAATCCCCCACCCCGCCGTGGCCAATCTGGGTTGTCGCCCCACTCTGGAAACCGATGGAAAGCGGATGCTCGAAGTCCACATCCCCGGATTCTCCGGCAACCTCTACGGAAGCACCCTCGAAGTCGTCTTCTCCAGACACCTGCGCAATGAAAAAAAATTCGCATCCCGGAGCGACCTCATCCAGCAAATTCAGTGCGACATCCAACAGGCCGCCTCTCTCGAAAGCTGACCGATGCGCCGCCTTCTTGTCTGCTCAAAAAACGACCACAAAACGCAGGAAATCCGCACCATCCTCGGCTGCCAATTCGATGTGGAAAATCTGAGTGCTGTGGCCCGATGGGAGGACATTGAGGAAACCGGCGGCACCTTCGAGGAAAATGCAACTCTCAAGGCAGAGGCTGGTTCCGTGTTGTTTGACGGATGGGTCGTCGCCGACGACTCCGGCCTGGAGGTGGATGCCCTGGGAGGCCGTCCGGGCATCCATTCCGCGCGCTATGCAGGCTCAGAGGCCACCGACACACAAAACATCCAGAAGCTCCTTGGCGAACTCCGGGACATTCCGGCTCCTCATCGCAGCGCGCGCTTCCAGTGCGCACTGGTGATTGCCCGAGCCGGACGCAAATTGGCCGCGTTTTCCGGAACGATCGAGGGGCATATTGCGGAACACCCCGAAGGGGGAGCGGGCTTTGGCTACGACCCGGTCTTCGTCCCGGAAGGATACACGCGCGCGTTTGCCGCCCTTCCCGCAGAAATAAAAAACCGCCTGAGCCACCGTGCGCGTGCCCTGGAAAAGCTTGCGGCATGGGGTGGCTGGGAGAGTCCGTGAGGGACACCTCAACCTCTCCGGCTCACGCGAAGCCAGCCGTCGGTCAGAATCTTCGCCCGAAGGCCGCCGCGTCCCTGCAACCAGGCTTCCGCCTGCGGATGGATGGCCGTGTTCATCCAGTGGCACGGACGACATTCCTCGATGCCTAAAAACCGCAGACCTTGCAGCGAAAACTCGCGCCCAACCCATGCGGCAGGATCCCACCCCCGGGTGAAGACATTGCGGCGGCAGGCGGAAGGCTCCCGGGAGTCCGCCGGAATCCCGAGTTCCTCCCAGAGTTGATCGAGAACCTCTGTCGCAAAAAATGTGATCTGGCCTTTGTAGTCGGGCTGGTAATCAAAAAACCGGTCGCCGCGAATTCCGCGTCCTGCGACACATTCGATTTCCTGGGTGCCGACGACGGGGTGGTCGCCGGGGGGCCGGCCATGATGCCCAAAATAGTTATGACCGGGCGAAAAAAACAGGTGGAGAATGTCGGGTTCTCGCATACGGATCAGTCGTCTGGGTCGGACCGGCACACACCGGGCATGATGGCCAGCACCCAGAGGGAAACGCCCGCGATCCACGCGAGTGCTGCATACGCATAGTGGCTCATGCGAATTGTGGGCAGCCAGTCCGCCGACACCCGCAGAAGCATGGCCAGAAAAATCAAGGCGGTGAAAATGCGCACCGACCACATCGTCCGCTCGAAGTGCTGGGTCTGGCCGCTGTGTCCCAAAATCACCCGGCTTCCCACAATCAGCGTGAGAAGACCAAAACCGGTTAAAAATACCACGTGGAGAAATGAAAACACCCGATCCGGCCAGACGGCCATGAGAGCATAGCCGGCAGGAATGGAAAGCAGCGCCAGGCGCAGGCCAAAGGTCAGCGAGCCTTCGCCAGGAGACATGCGATGAAAAGGCACCTCGCGTACCACATAAGCGAAAACCCCCAGGGCCCGCAGGATCATCCCCCACCGTACCGCGCCCGTCGCTTCGAGAACCAGGCTGACCACAATCGTCAGGCCACACACCAGCGCGTAACGCGCATGGGGCATCCAGCCAGGAGGCAGGCTGCGGGATTCGGGAAAATCCTGACGGCTCTCGGCACCGAAAAACCGTGGCAGGAGAAATGCGCCGACGCCCATGATGGGCAGGAGGATGAAGCCTTGAAAAAGCAGCAGTCGTCCGAGAAGCACTCCGCGCGGAGGAAGACCGGCTGCGGGAATCCCGGAAAGAATCAGGAGGACAACGCCGGTCAGCGCACAGAGAAATCCCAGTCCGATCAAAACAAA
>JAJTZA010000058.1 GCA_021463905.1 Terrimicrobiaceae bacterium
ATCCCTCCCGCCTGACGCGGCAGCGCGACTGATCCAAAACCTGTCTGCGACCGGTCACCGGCAATTGGCACGCAAGGTTCTCGACGCTTACCCAGGAACGGCTCCTCAAATCGAAGCATTGCGAAAATTGACAGCGGCTGATTCCACAACAACCAGCCCGCCAGCACACACCACCGCGCTTTTCGAGCAACTGCTTCCGGAGTTCGCCGCTGTCCACAGCGCGAAAGAAGCACAAGCGGCCCTGACCTCACTGCAAAAGCGATCCGCTGCCGAGCGCCTCCGCCTCACCGACCTCCTCATTTCAATGAATCGGGAATTGGCTCAAAAAATTGGTGCTGAGGCGCTCCTGGCCTTGGTTTCCGATGCCGGCACCGACCCCACCCTCACCGCCGCATGGCTCCACACCCGATACCAGATCGCCAAGGCCACGGGAGGCCTGGAATCCCTCGGCTCGGAATTGACCCGCACCTGGAATCAGGGACACGGAGCCCCCCTGGCAGGCAACCTGCTCCTGGAAATGGCCGTCGCTCAAAACTCCCTGGAAAGAGTCCCTTCGCTCGTCCGGGAGTGGCTGATGTCCCCCCACGCCACCACCCCGGCGCTTACCAAGCTGGCCCGATGGCTCATGAGCCAAAACCTTCCCCAGGAGGCACTCCCCGTTTTTGAACGCCTCGATCAGGACGGCATCGCCGACTACAGCCTCGCTCTCAGCTACGCGGAAGCCCTGTGGAAATCAGGCCGCTTCGAGGAATCCCTACAAATCACCCATGCCCAGGAGCGCGTTGCGCGTATTGACCCCGCTCTGAGAATTGCGCTGGCCGCGCATTTTCTTGCAACCGGACGCCCGCACGAAGCCCTCGGGCAATTGAACAACTCCGACCAGCCTGTGGGTTCATGGGAGGCGGGAACCCGCCTCCGCGCCCTGGCCGACGGGCAGCTTACAAGGAAGCACCCTCCCCCTCCTTGAGCATCCGTGCGACAAATCCGGTATCATAAACGCCCCGGCGAAAGTCCGCGTTTTGCATGATGCTCATTTGGAAGGGAATGGTGGTCTTGATGCCGGTGATCATGTACTCGCCCAGAGCGCGGTACATGCGGCTGATGCAGGCCTTTCGGCTGGACGCTGTGGCGATGACTTTGGCAATCATCGAATCGTAGTTGGGCGGGATGGGATAGGCGGCGTAGGCATGGGAGTCAATACGAACGCCCCGTCCGCCAGGAGCGTAGTAGAGATCAATCTGGCCGGGACAGGGTTGGAAATTGTTGGCGGGATCTTCCGCGTTGATGCGGCACTCCATGGCGTGATGACGCGGCTGGGCATTGACCACATAATCATTGAGGTGCTCGCCCGCCGCGACCTGGATCTGTTGTTTGACCAGATCGCATCCATAGACCTCCTCGGTGATGGGGTGTTCGACCTGGATGCGGGTGTTCATTTCCATGAAATAGAAGTTGCCGTTATCATCCACGAGATATTCCATGGTTCCGGCATTGTAATAGCCGACCGCCTCGGCCAGCCGGATCGAGGCCTGTCCCATGCGCTTGCGCAGCTCGGGGGTCATCAGCGGCGACGGGCATTCCTCGATGATTTTCTGGTTGCGACGCTGGATCGAGCAATCGCGTTCACCCAGATGGACGATCTGTCCGTGCTCGTCGCCAAAGACCTGAAATTCGATGTGGTGGGGATTGACGATAAACTTTTCGATATAGACGCTCTCGTTTCCGAAGGCCTTCCCGGCTTCCATGCGCGCGGCGTGAAATCCGTGGATGAGCGTTTCCTCATCGTGAGCAATGCGCATGCCGCGTCCGCCGCCGCCTGCCACCGCCTTGATCATCACCGGGTAGCCGATCTGTCCGGCCACCTTGCGCGCCCCGGCCTCGGTGTCCACCGTCCCGTCGCTGCCTGGGGAAACCGGGACTCCCGCCTTGCGGGCCATTTCGCGCGCGGAGTTTTTGTCGCCCATCAGTCGGATGGAGGCCGCCGACGGCCCGATAAACTTGATTTTGCAGCTCTCGCAAATTTCGGCGAATCGCGCGTTCTCCGCCAGAAACCCATACCCGGGGTGGATCGCATCCGCATCCGCAATCTCCGCCGCGCTGATAATGCGGTCAATTTTTAAGTAGCTCTCGGAGCTGGGTGCTTCTCCGATGCAGATGGCCTCGTCGGCCAACTGCACGTGCAGGCTGTGAAGATCGGGCGTCGAATAAACCGCCACCGTTTGAATGCCCAGCTCCTTGCAGGCGCGAATAATCCGCAGGGCAATCTCGCCACGGTTGGCAATAAGGATTTTTTTGAACATCTGGTGCTACTTCACCCGGAAAAGCGGCTGACCAAACTGCACCGGCTTGCCATTCTCGCCCAGGACCTCGACGACTGTTCCGCTGACCTCAGACTTGATCTCATTCATCACTTTCATGGCTTCAATGATGCAGACCACAGTCTCCGGCGTGACGGTCTGCCCCACCTTGACGAAGGGTTCGGCGTCTGGCGAAGAGGCTGCGTAGAAGGTGCCCACCATCGGCGATTTGATTTCCTTGCCATCAAAAGCCGCCGCCGTCTCGCTCCCTCTCTCCGCAGGCACCGTCGGGAGGGGTGTGGGTGATGGATCCACGGTGGCAATCTGCGGTGTTTGAACAATCACTCCCGCCGCCGTTGTCTTGAGGGTGATCTTAAAGTCGGCCTGCTCCAGTTTGAAAACGGCCAAGCCGTTTTTCTTCATCAGGTCAATCAGAGTGCGAATTTGTTTCAGGTCCACAGGCGTAGGGTATTGCGGTTTTCAGCGTTTTGTATGTCGCGGAGTGTGCTTGTTCCGTCCTGGGGAGTCAAGACGATTGAGCCCGGCGGCGATTTCGCGCCATACGGATTGCCACCGAGCGTCCATGCGCGTCCAGGCCCTCGACGCGTGCGAATTCCTCGATGAAGGGCGCGGAGGCGCGCAGCGCGGCCTCATCAAAAAGCAAAACGCTGGTGCGCCGCTGGAATTGATCGGACGTCAATCCGGAGAAGGATTTGGCTGCTCCGCCCGTCGGAAGGGTATGGCTCGGGCCGGCCAGAAAATCGCCGATGGCAATCGGTGATAGTCCGCCAATGAAAATGGCTCCCGCAGTGGTCAGCTTTCCGGCAATGCGGCCCGGGAAGCGGGTGGCAATCGAGACATGCTCGGGCGCAAAGGCGTTGGCAAGGCGGACAGCTTCCTCCATCGAGGACACACGCGCCAGAACCGCCTGATCCAATGCCAGTGCCAGCTCATACGCACGCGCGGATTGTGCCGCCTGCCGCTGGATGGAACGCGCCACCGCATTCAACAACCGCTGCGAATCGGTCAGCAAAACTCCCAGGCTCCCCTGCCCGTGCTCGCACTGCGCCAGCAAATCCGCCGCAATCCAATCCGCGCGCGCCGAGGCGTCGGCAATGACCAGCGCTTCGCTGGGACCCGGCAGCAAATCAATGGCCACCGGCCCGAAGACTTGTCTCTTGGCTTCCACCACATAGGCGTTTCCCGGACCAAAAATTTTGTTTACTGGGCGGATGGTTGGGGTGCCCAGCGCGAGGGCGGCAATCGCCTGGGCCCCTCCCACCCGGTGGATTTCTGTGGCACCACAAATACCCAGCGCCGCCAGCAGGGCCGGGTGAGTATTCCCGGAAATATCGGGCGGCGTGACCGCAACAATTTCCCGCACCCCGGCGGCCTGGGCCAGCGCACACGTCATAATGGCCGTGGAGACCAGCGGAGCCGTTCCTCCGGGAATATAAACCCCCACCCGGTCAAAAGCATCAAACCGCTCTCCCACCACCGCGCCTTGCGCATTTTTGCGAAACCATGTTTTGCGCAGGCTCCGGCGCGCAAACGCCAGGACGTTCTTCCTGGATGCGCGGATGGCTTCGCGGGTTTTTCGATCCAACGATTTTCGCGCCGCCTCGACCTCGGAACAGGACACTTGCAAACGCTCTGGCGGCAGAATGGGGCCGCCAAACTTGCGGGTCAGCCGGATCAGAGCGCGGTCGCCATTCTTTGACACATCGGCCAAAATCGCACGCACTGTGCGTTCCACCGATGGAGAGGGCTGGTAGCGGCGATCGAGCAACGCACTGATTTCCGAGGTCTCCAGTCCGAATCGAAAAATTTTCATGTTGGGATGTGAGAGGAGGTTCGAGGAGTGGTCGGGATTATTTTTCGGAGGCGGCGAGGGCTTCCCAGCCGGTTTTGGCATTGAGGGAGACGAGCACGCCTGCGCGGTTCACGCCCCAGACCGTTGGCAGGGCATTGATTCCCAGGCGTCGGGCGGTGGGACTCATCCAGCCTCCCGGTTCATAAGCCACGAGCCACTGCGGAGGCAGCTCGGCGGCCATTGCCGTCGCAGTCTTTTTGGAGGCATCAAGGCTGATGGCGACGACACGCGGGCTGCGCGCTCCCTTGCGCAGCCATGTCACCGCAAAGTCGCGCAGCCAGATCATGCTCTGCGGCGCGTCGGTGGCCCAGAAGACCACGACCACCGGCTCACCCAGCAGGTCCCGCGTGTCCACAACACCTGATTTTATGCCGGGCAACGAAAGCTCGAAGGGCTTTCCCAGGAGGGCCAGCCGCTTTTTGTCATCCGCAATCCTGCGACGGAGCGCGTCCTCCGGCGACAGGGCGGAAGCCTCATCCAGAAGCGCCGCTTTGATTTCCGGACGGCTGTCGCACACGGTGGCGGCCTCGACCAGCAACCGCGGGGCGCGGGGATCGGAGGGAAATCCTGCCGCAAACCCGCGCGCCGCCGCCACCACGGCCTCCATGCCCTTGCGCGTTGAGGCGTCCTGGCTTTGCATCACAATGGAAACCCGACGGAACGCCGCATCCGCACGCACAGCCGGGGGCGTTGCCGGATCGGACTCAAGCGCTTCGAGCATCTTCAACGCACCGCGTATCGTCCCCGGGTCTCTGTCCATGTTCCCCTCTGTCGCCAGGATGCCCGCCAGGCGCAGCTTCGCGCGCGGGGCCTGCTCGTCCTGCGGGTATCTCGCAAGAAACCCCTTGAGAGCGCGCTTTTGCAGAAGCAGGTGGTTACGCGCAGTCAGCAGCGCTTCCTCTCGGCCCGAAGGCTTCCGCTGTGGCCCGGCATCCAGAGCAAGGATGGATTGCCAATCCGAGGCGGCATCCGCAAAAAGCACGGTGGCGGTGGCAAACGAAATGAGGCTGAGCAAAATCAATCGGTTCATGGCGAATCAAGCATTAGGGTTGTAAAAATCAGTCGGTGGTCGCTGGCAGCGTCCCAATCCGGCGCATCGAGAATCCCCGAACGCTCCGCATCCACGCGCGCCACCAGCGCGGGACTGGCCAATATATAGTCAATGCGCGAATAAATGTCAGCCGTCTTCCAATAGTGGGTCCAAAATTCCTGGCGGCCGTCGGTCAGCGGAAGAGGCGTCAGCCGCCGTGCGCTTCCGGGCGGCCCCAGTAGCTCACGCACGGGAAACTCGTTTTTGGTGTCGTTGAGGTCACCGAAGACGAGCAGCCAGACGTCCGGGTCCACCGCAAGGATTTTTTCGACATCCTTGCGCAACAACTCCGCTTCCCGGGCGCGAAATTGGGCCTGATCAAAACCGGGTGTGTCACGACGCGATTTCCAATGCGCGCCCACCAGCCGCAGGCGACGCCCACGTCCGAGGTCCACCGTGGCGTCCAGCACCCCCCGGGACACCCGACGGAGACGCCCGTCCAGATCGAAAGGGATGTCGGCCCGCGAAGCCGCTTCCACAATCGGGAACTGGCTCAGCAATGCCAAATGTCTGTCCGCATCCGCTCCCTCCACCCATTCCACATGTGGGTAATCGAGACCGACCGCCTTGAGCCGCGCACGCAAGTCCGCGATGGCCGCACCCCCGCCCATCTCCGCCAAACCGAGGATTTGAGGAGAAGCGGCGGCAATGACGCGCACCACGGCAGCCACGGATGCTTCCGGCTTGGGCGGGGGAGTGGGCTGGGATGCGGGCAAAGTGTGCCCTCCCTCCGCAGCAGTCTGGTAGTTCTCGACGTTGTAGAATGCGAAGACAATTTCCTCGCATCGGACGCATTGGGAGGAAGCTGCCGACAACGCCAGCAGCAAAAAACAAAAACAAGCCCCTGCGCCGAGGCCTCTCCTCCTCACGGGGAAGAGGATCTGCTCAGGATGGCCGATGTTCCTCTTTATCCGGGGCTGACTGAATTTCAATCTCCTTGGGAGCGGTTTTTTTGCCCTCCACACTTTCCGCCGATTTGCGGATTTCGCTCTCGAATTCGTCCCGGGCTTTGCGGAACTCGTTGAGGCTCTGCCCCAGTCCGCGCGCCAGCTCCGGCAATTTCTTGGCGCCAAACAACAGAAGCACCAACACAAGGATAAAGAGAGTTTCCGGCCAACCTGGCATGCTCAACGCAA
Source organism: Terrimicrobiaceae bacterium (assembly GCA_021463905.1). Lineage (GTDB taxonomy): Bacteria > Verrucomicrobiota > Verrucomicrobiia > Chthoniobacterales > Terrimicrobiaceae > JAJTZA01. The sequence continues at coordinate 6,397 of JAJTZA010000058.1, forward strand.
TTGGAATGTTCATAAGCAAACACTGCTCCGGTTTTCCCTGTCTGGCAAACTGTTTCTCGGGATTTTTGACGTTGGGCCGGATGGTTCCGGGTTGCTGCCGCGCCTCTTTCCGTGCAAAATCGCACGACTATGGATTTTTTGGAGAGTGCCCGGCGGGGTTTTGAGATGGAAGTCGCCGAATTGCGTTCGCTGCAAAACCGTCTGGATGCGAAGTTTGGCGAGGCGGTGGACATGCTGCGCGGCGCGGTCGAAAACCGAGGAAAAATTGTCGTGTGTGGCGTGGGGAAGAGCGGTCATGTCGGGGATAAAATTGCCGCCACGCTCACCAGCACCGGATCGCCCTCGGTGGTGTTGAACTCTCTCAACGCGCTTCACGGTGATTTGGGGGTCCTCAATGACGGCGATGCGCTGCTGGCATTGAGTTATAGCGGCGAAACTCCGGAGCTGCTCAGCCTCCTTCAGGCGTTGCACCGGTTTGACGTGCGCATCGTGGCCATTACCGGCAACGCGCACTCGACCCTGGCGCAGGCGGCGGATGTGATTTTGGATGTGAAGGTTTCGCGCGAGGCCTGTCCGCTCAATTTGGCGCCCACTTCCAGCACCACGGCCATGCTCGTTCTCGGCGATGCCCTGGCCATGACGCTTCTCGAAGCCCGCGGATTCCGGAAGGAGGATTTTGCGAAGTTCCATCCGGGGGGGCAAATCGGGCGTTCGCTCCTTCTCAAGGTGCGGCAGATCATGCGTCCGATGGAGCAGATGGCGATCGTGTCGCCGCGCACCACGGTTCTCGAGGCCATCCAGACCATGACCCGCACCCGTTCGGGAGCGGCCATCATCACCGACAACGATGGCAAACTCCTCGGAATCTTTACCCACGGGGACCTCGCCCGCCGCTTCCCCTCACACCCCGACCTCGCCAACCTGCCCATCGGGGACTTTATGACCCCCAACCCCATCACCATCCGGGCAGACCGGCTCGCCGCAGAAATCCTGCAAATCCTGCAAAAACACCGCATAGATGACCTCGTTGTCCTGGACGAAAACGAACGACCCGTCGGCCTGGTGGACTCCCAGGACCTCTCCCGCAACAAACTGCTCTGAACCGCCACGCGCCCCCACCCCGAACCCCATGCGCGTTTATGCGCGTCAGACCCCCTGCCCGGCAGCCACCCTCCGCATTTCCCCCCGTCAGAAAAATCTCCGAAACCTCAAAAAAAACATTCGGGTGGATCAGAGGCCCTGTGCGCGGGCGGCTTTTTCGAGCTCGCTCTGGAAGGCGGCAATGTCGGCCTGTGCGGGCTTGTAGCCGGGGAGGTCGGGGTTCAGTCCCAGCCGTCCTGTCTGATCGAGAAACCATTCGCCTTTTTCCCCATCGGAAAAACCACACGTCCACTCACCATGGCACCGGGGCGCGTGAGCTGGTCAATCGTCACCGTGACCTTCCCCGGAGCGGACTCGGGAGCGGCGGACGCATCCAGCACGGGAGCCGGATCGGCGGGGCGCTCGACTTCTTTAATCTGGAGCTTGAGATCATCGGCCAGCAGCCGCGTCTCAAAGTAGGTCAAGGAAATCCCCAGCTCCTCCTTGAGCCGCTTCTGGATTTCCGAAAGGTTTGCGCCCGCCTCAATCCATGAGGCAATGGCCGCCCGTTGCTCGTCAGTCAGTGTCATGCCATCCCAGTATAAACCCGACCGCACAAAATAAGAAAGGTGAAATCCGCCGGGGCCGCGATTTTTGGGCTTTCGTCGTCGGCAGTTTCCGGGTAGCGGTGGGAGGAGTCAGCCGGGGAGTCGCAAGGGGTTTTGGACGGTTTTGCAATGGCCCGCTGACGGACCGGGCGGATAGCTCAGCGGTAGAGCGGCAGTTTTACACACTGTTGGTCGGGGGTTCGATCCCCTCTCCGCCCACGGAACTGCAGGTCAGTTTCCCTGTGGGAAAAACTGCGGGGCCGGGGCCGCAGCCGGGGCCGGTGCCGGGGCGTCCGTCCTGCTGACGGGGGCAGGCGTTTTATTTTCTGTTTGCGGCGGATGCCTTTCGCAACTGGTGATGAGGGGGAGGGCCAGAGCCAGGGCAATGAGGAGACGGAGCGGTTTCATTCGATGATTTCGAGGGCGGCTTGGATGCCGTGCTTTTTAGCGGAAGCGGACAGGAGCGAACGGAGTGCCTGAATCGTGTGCCCGCTGCGCCCGGTGATCCTGGGAATGTCGCTCGGACGGGCCGCGATGTGGAAAATGACCTTGTCGGAGAGGTCCGTCCGGGTGATGGAAATCTCGTCAGGAAACTCCACGAGATGACCGATCACGAAGCGGAGGAATTCTTCCATAACTTGAGTCGTTCCGCCGGAAGCTCAGGCGGCGGCTTCCTGTTTTTTCCGGGCCTTGGTGATGATACTGCCGACGGTCTGGGACGGGCGGGCGCCGACACCCACCCAATACTCGGCGCGATCCAGTTGGATCGAAAAGTTTTCACCGGTCTTGCCGGGGTTGTAGTTGCCGATAATTTCGATGAAGCGCCCGTCGCGGGGCTTGCGTTGGTCGGCGACCACGATTTTGTAATGAGGGTTGTTTTTTGCGCCCTCGCGTTTGAGTCGGATTGCTACTGCCATGATGTGTTGATGTGTGAAATGTCGGTGGCCATGTATCGGGAACCGGCTAGCGCGCCCCGGGAACTCGCATTCCCGGGATGCCGCCGTGTCCGGCACTGGCCATGAATTTTTTCAGGTTGCCCATTTTTTTCATCATCTTGCGCATCTGGTTGAAGCGCAGGATGAGGTCATTGACTTCTGCGACGGTTGAGCCGCTGCCGCGTGCGACGCGCTGTCGGCGGCGCGCATTCAGAATATCTGGCCGCGTCCGCTCCGAGGGCGTCATGGAGAGGATGATGGCCTCCACCCGCTTGAGCTGCTTCTCGTCAATCGAAGAATTGGGAAGTTTATTCATTCCCGGGATCATGCCAAGAAGATTTTCGAGGGGCCCCATCCGCCGCACCATTTTGAGCTGGGCCAGGAAATCCGCGAGGTCAAACGAAGCGGAGCGGAGTTTGGCTTCGAGGCGTTGTGCGTCTTCCTCGGTGATGGACTCGGCGGCCTTTTCGACCAAGCCGACCACATCTCCCATGCCGAGGATGCGTCCGGCCAGCCGGTCCGGGTGGAAGGGTTCAAACTCGTCCACCTTCTCGCCGACACCGGCGAATTTGATGGGCTGGCGCGTGACCTCGCGCAAAGAAAGCGCCGCACCGCCGCGCGCGTCTCCATCGAGCTTGGTGAGGACGATCCCGGTCAAGCCCAACGCGGAGTGAAAATGCCCGGCGACGCTCACGGCCTGCTGGCCGGTGGCCGCGTCACAGACCAGAAGGATTTCCTGCGGAGAGACCGCATCCCGAACCCGCACCAACTCGGCAATCAATGCCTCATCAATCTCCTGGCGTCCCGCCGTGTCAAAAATGAACACATCGCCGCCGGCCTCATTGGCGCGCTGGAGACCGGACCTGACCGCACGCAGAACGTCTTTTTCACCGGCCTCCGGCTGAATGACCGGCACGTCAATTTGCCCGCCCAGGGTGGCCAACTGGGTGATGGCCGCCGGACGGTGAAGGTCGCACGCGATGAGCCTGGGGTGACGCCCCTGCTTCTTGAGCCAGCGGGCCAGCTTCGCGGATGAGGTGGTTTTTCCCGCGCCATTCAGCCCCACCATGAGGATCTTGAGCGGACGCGCCGTGTGCAGCGGCACCGCATCGCCCCCCAACAGAACACACAGCTCGTCATGGAAAATTTTTACAATCTGCTGGCCGGGCGTCACACTCAAAAGAACCTCCTCGCCCAGGGCCTTCTCCTTCACCCGCGCTATAAACGCCTTGGCCACGTCAAAATGCACGTCCGCCTCGAGCAGCGCCATCCGGATTTCCCGCATCGCATCCGCAATGTTTTGCTCGCTGATTTTTCCATGACCGCGCAGGTCCTTGAGAACCTCCTGCAGCTTGTCGGACAATCGTGAAAACATGAGCGGTTCTAACGGAGTGGCACAGTCGCGATCGTCTGCAGGATGCGGCTGGCAATTTTGTAGGGATCTCCCTGCGAATTGGGACGGCGGTCTTCGATGTACCCGCGGTAGCCGTCGCTCACAAAAGCCGAGGGCACCCGGATGGATGCGCCTCGGTTGCCGACCCCGTAATTGAATTTGTCAATGGACTGGGTTTCATGGAGGCCGGTGAGACGCAGGTGGTTGTCCGGTCCATAGACGGCAATGTGCTCGTTGCGGTTTTTTTCAAAGGCGGCCATGAGTGCCTCAAAGTATTCGCGTCCGCCGGTCTCGCGCATGTGTCTGGTCGAGAAGTTGGTGTGCATTCCGGAGCCATTCCAGTCGCCTTGCAGGGGCTTGCAATGCCACTCGACATCCACACCATACGGCTCACAAAGCCTCATCAAAAGATAGCGGGCAATCCAGAGCTGATCGGCGGCATTTTTTCCTCCCTTGCCAAAAATTTGAAACTCCCACTGGCCTTTGGCCACTTCGGCATTGATGCCCTCGTGCTCCAGCCCCGCTTCGAGGCAGAGGTCCAGGTGTTCCTCGACAATCTCGCGCGCGATGTCGCCCACCAGCGCATGGCCGACTCCCGCGTAGTATTTCCCCTGCGGCTCCGGATAACCGTCCCGAGGAAAACCAAGCGGTCGCCCGTCTTTCAGCAAAAAATATTCCTGCTCGAATCCAAACCACGCCTCCGGGTCGTCCTGAATCGTCGCGCGCGCATTGCTGAAATGCGGCGAGCCATCCGGACTCAACACCTCCGCAAGAACCAGAACCCCGTTCTCCCGCGCCGCATCCGGATAAACAGCCACCGGTCGCAAAAGACAGTTCGAGCTTTTTCCCTCAGCCTGACGGGTCGAACTGCCGTCAAACCCCCACATCGGAACATCCGCAAGAGAAGGAAAGCCGGCACATTCCACCACCCTGGTCTTACTGCGGAGATTCGGGACCGGGTCGTAACCATCAATCCAGATGTATTCGAGCTTGTATTTCGCCATAATCGGGGTGAATCCAATCCCTGTTCCCCGAACCCGCGTCAAGAAGAATACGCGAAAATGGCAAAGGGACAAAAGGGGACTTGTCTGGAATTGTTCACTTTCCGACAGCTTTTGCGTGACAAGCCGGTTTTCCCAGGTTAAGATGTTTCGGTTATGCAAAGAAAAAGCGCGTTTTCCCGGCGGTTGCCGGATCTCGTCACTGAAGAATTGGTAGCAGCTCTTTCCAAAAAGGGGACTTCGATTGAGTTCAAGGAGCTTTTTGATGTCGTTTATGAGCGTCTGCGGGCGCGCAATGCGGCCAGCGGAGGCGAGGAAATGCTTCGGCTGCGCGCCTACGAAAAGCTCTCGAATCTGGTTTCGCGCGGGATGGTCAAAAAGACGGATAAAAAATACCGTGGGCTGGCCTCGCTCTCCAATGCGCTGACTCCGGTCGCAGAAACCGCCGGCTCCCGCTAGTCCGGGTATCCTTCGCAGAAGGCAGTTGGAGGAGATATGAGGTGCCGCTGTGTGAGCGGAGGCATCCGGCTCGTTCCGCCGTTGGATAAGTGTTGCCGTGCGCGTGCGGGGAGCGCACATTCCAAGCCGTAAAAAAATCATGAAAAGCATTCTCGATGAGTCGCGCCTTGAAGGTGTGGATTTTAGCAATGACGAGATCGCGCGTTATTCGAGGCATTTGATCATGCCGGAGGTGACGTTGGCGGGTCAGCGTCGTCTCAAGGCGGGGAAGGTTCTCTGTATTGGCGCGGGAGGGCTGGGGTCGCCGATTGGCCTGTATCTGGCGGCAGCAGGCATCGGCACCATCGGGCTCCTGGATTTTGATGTGGTGGACTACTCGAACCTCCAGCGGCAGATTCTGCACGGCACCAAAGATGTCGGACGAAAAAAACTCAACAGCGCCCGGGATCGGATCCGTGACATCAATCCCAACGTCAAGGTCGTCCTCCACGACGCGATGTTCCGGAGCGATAACGCCCTGGAAATTGCCGCCGACTACGACATCATCATTGATGGCACCGACAATTTTCCCACCCGCTACCTCTCGAATGACGCCGCAGTGTTCCTGAAAAAACCGAACATCTACGGCTCGATCTTCCGGTTTGACGGACAGTGCACGGTTTTTGCCCCGCACCTGGGTGGGCCGTGCTACCGCTGTCTCTATCCGGAACCGCCGCCGCCGGGCATGGTTCCCTCCTGCGCTGAAGGAGGCGTGCTGGGCATTCTGCCGGGCATGATTGGCGTGATGCAGGCCATCGAGGCGGTGAAGCTCATCATCGGCGTTGGCGAGCCGCTCATTGGGCGGCTGGTGCACTTCGACGCGCTGGCCATGAAATTCCGCGAGTTCAAGGTTCGCAAAGATCCGAAGTGTCCGGTGTGTTCGGAAAACCCGACCATCACCGGATTGATTGATTACGAGGCATTTTGCGGCATCCCGCAGGCCAAGGCGCAGGAGGAGGCGGAGCCACCCGTGCCGGAGATCACTGCGGAAGACCTGAAGGCGCGCATGGATCGTGGCGACCGCTTTGTGCTGCTCGATGTCCGCGAGTCATTCGAGTGGGACATCGCACGTCTGCCTGGCGCCCGGCTCATCCCGCTCAGCGAGCTGCACGCGCGCATGAGCGAGCTGGACAGCGCCGACGAGATTGTCCTCTACTGCAAGGTGGGACCGCGAAGCGCGCAGGCTGTCCGTCAGTTGCAAAAGGCGGGGTTTGGAAAACTCTGGAATCTCAAGGAGGGGATGGTCACCTGGTCGGAGCGCATTGATCCCTCCGTGCCAAAGTATTGACGGGAGGCGGTCGGAGTCGTCTTCTGGAATGGCCCATTGACTTCCATGCCAACAGAAATCGCAGACCATCCGGACAGCGCAACCAGGGAAAAGCTGCGCAATGAGACGCCGTGGAATGTGGTGGTTCACAATGATCCGGTGAACCTCATGAGTTATGTCACGCGCGTTTTTCAGACCCTCTTTGGATACACCAAAGACAGGGCGCGGCGTCACATGCTGGAGGTACACCACAAAGGCCGTTCCATCGTCTGGAGCGGGAACCGCGAGCGCGCCGAGGCCTACGTCGAGCAGCTCCACGCCCGACTCCTCCTCGCCACCCTCGAATCCTCATGACCTTCACCCGCCCGAACCCCGCAAATCTGCGCATCGAAAACATCTCGGAGCTCTATCTCGAGATGCTGCGCACGGCGACCGTCTTTACGGAAGATTCCTGTCCCGAAATCCGGGAGCGATTCCTCCCCTCACCCGGCTCTGACGATCCAGACCTCGCCGAGGACTGGGCACTTCACGTGCAGCCAGGGCTGAGCGACACCTTCCTCAGCGCGCGCGAAACCCTCGCCGCCGATCTGGAAAAGGCTGTCCCGCAGGGTGAGCACCACACCCTCACCATCCCCATCAGCCATGCGGACGCCTGGATCAACGCCCTGAACCAGGCCCGGCTTGCGCTGGCCATTATCCATGAATTCACGGAAAAGGAGCTGGCAGTCCCCCCACCGCCAGTAATGAAAACCGCTGAGCATTTCGCCCGGCTGCAAATGGATTTTTTTGCGGTTCTCCAGGAGTGGATTCTCTGGGAGCAGGAAGCACCGAAGGGCTAAACCCCTCAATCCTCATGGAGAGCTGCCGGGCCATCCTCATCCAGCACTCGCGCTGGTCGGAGACCAGCCTCCTGGTGACCTGGCTGACCGACCGGTTTGGAACCCTCCGCACCGCCGCCCGGGGTGCTCTGCGCCCGGGCAGCGCGTTTCACGGAAAGCTGGACCTGTTCCACCAGTGTGAGATTTCCCTCACGCTCTCCCGCACCACCACGCTTCATTCCCTGCGGGAAGCGGTGCTCATCCGCCCGTTTTCGCCCGTGTGCGCCAGCTATGCGGCGATGGCCCTTGCCTCCTATTTTGCGGAACTCGGCGCGGCCCTGGCCCCTCCCATGCAGGCGGCGCCGGAGTTCCATGATCTGCTCACGCGCGCACTCGACCACCTCACCCAGGCTCCGCCCACCCACAAGGCTCTCCTCCATTTTGAAAGCGAGGCCGCCCGGCTCTCCGGCGTCCTCGACTCGCGCGGCCAGCCCCCTCCCGCCTCCGCCCTCGCCCGCCTCTGCGGAGGATTGCCCGCCTCCCGCCAAACCGCCCTGAAAGCCTTGTAGAATTTTTTTCAAACCGATTGCAATTTGTGAAAATTTCGTCCAAGGTGAGCAACTCATTCAAAAATGAAGCCGGACATTCATCCTAATTACCAAGAGACATTGATTACCTGCGCTTGCGGCGCGGTGTATCCGACCCGCTCGACGCGCGAGCATATTAAAATTGGCATCTGCGCCGCCTGCCATCCCTTTTTCACGGGCGAGCAGCGCTTCGTGGATACCGCAGGCCGTGTGGACAAATTCAAACAGCGCTATGGGACGGTGCGCGCCCCCCGCCTCGCCAAATCCACCAAAAAAAAGGCTTAGATTTCCCTGCCCGAGAGAAACGGTGACTCCGGAAGCGGAGTCACCGTTTCCTTTTTCTCATGGACTTTATTCCTCTGATCGCCACACGCCGGGCGCGGTTTGACGAGCTGGATCGTCAGATCAGCGAGGGGGGGGTCTTTGGCGATTCGGATCGGGCGCGGGCACTCCTGCGCGAGCACTCGCGGCTGCGGGAGACGCTCGGGCTGGCTGATGTGTGGGTGTCCCTGACCGCGCAACGGGAGGACGCTCGTGAGCTGGTGGGCGCAGAGGACGCCGGGATGTCGGCACTGGCCGCTGAGGAGGTGGCCGGGTTGGACATTCGTCTGGCGGACCTCGAGCGTCGTTTGCAGGTGGCGTTTCTGCCGCCGGAGCCGGGCGAGGATCGGGATGCCATTGTGGAAATCCGCGCGGGCACGGGCGGCACCGAAGCAGCTCTCTTTGCGGCGGACCTTTTTCGCATGTACGTCCGTTACGCGGAGACGGTGGGATTGAAGATTGAGCCGTTGGATTCGAGTCCCTCCGATTTGGGCGGCCTCAAACAAGTGGTCTTCCAGGTCCGGGGCGCATCGGTCTTTCGCCGCCTCCGCTACGAGAGCGGCGTCCACCGCGTGCAGCGCGTTCCCGCCACGGAAGCCCAGGGACGCATCCACACCTCGACGGCCACCGTGGCCGTGCTCCCGGAAGCCGGCGAGGTGGATGTGACCCTCACCCCCGCCGATCTGCGCATCGAAGTCTGCCGCGCGGGAGGGCCGGGCGGCCAGGGCGTCAACACCACGGACTCCGCCGTACAAATCCTGCACCTCCCCACCGGAAAAATCGTGCGCTGCCAGGACGGACGCAGTCAGCAACAGAACCGCGAACGGGCTCTGCAAATCCTCCGCAGCCGACTCCTCGAGGACAAAATCCGCGAGGAACAGGAAAAATACTCGGCCCACCGCAAGGCTCTCATCGGCAGCGGAACCCGCGGAGAAAAAATCCGCACCTACAACTTCCCGCAAAATCGCGTCACCGACCACCGCATCGGTCTGACCCTCCACAGCCTGGACCGCTTCATGGAAGGCGACATCGGCGAAATGGTGGACGCACTCCTCGCCGACGACATCGCCCAGCGGCTCCGTGAAATTTCAGTGCCTCGAAGCAACGATTGCCATGCCCCGCATTGAGATC
>JAJTZA010000059.1 GCA_021463905.1 Terrimicrobiaceae bacterium
CCCCGAGGCAATAGCAGATCATGGAACATATTTTCAAGGGCAGGCGGCGGAGGATGTCAATCGGAATCACGACCGCAGAAGGCCACCCGGCAGTGGACACGGCCATCCCCTTTTGAAATTGCTTTATGAATCCTCTTGCGGAATGACTGCTGCGATCCGTGGGTATTATGTGGCTGCCGGAGACGGTGGTTGCGGAAGTGAGGGCTTCCGGATAGGCTTTTTTCATGTATCGGAGCCTGCTGGTAGTGTTCTTGCTTTTGATTTGGGTGCCGTGGGGGCCTTGGGGATCGTGGGGACTCATGGCCGGCGAGCTTTCTCCGGAGGAGATGCGGCGGCTGGAGAAGAGATTTGTCCAGACCCAGCAGTCCATCCGAACCCTGAGAGCTGATTTTGAACAGGTCATACGCATGCCAGGAATGCGGGATCCTGTGGTCAGCCGGGGCGAGTTTCTGTATCGCGCGCCGGATGACCTCCGTGTGACTTTCACCGACCCTCCTGGCGATTACCTCCTCTTGCGTGGAGACACGTTCGAGATGGCCCGTGCGGGGAAGCCCCCGGCGAGGAAGCCCTCGACGGATCGTTCGGCCCGGGCCTTGGTGGCCATTCGAAAAGTCCTGCGGGGAGAGCCGGAATCGCTGGAAGACAAGATGGATCATAAAATCAGCCGATTGGATCAGGAGTTTGTGGTGAGTCTGACGCCGGTTACGCGCTCGCCCCAGCTTCCGGAAAAAATCGAGAACCGTGTGGATGCGGAGACCCTTCTTCTGCGCAATATGACCATTACCCTGCCGCGGGGCATGTTCCTTGAATACCGATTTTCGCGTCCCCGGCGGAACATCCCCCTGGATGGCACCCTGTTTCAATTGCGGTCATGATTTCACGGGTTGCCGTGACGGGCCTTGGCTGTGTGACTGCGCTGGGTGGGGATGTCTCCGCAACGTGGGAAGGTTTGCTTGCGGGGCGGACCGCCCGTGGGCCCATCACGGCGATACCTGTGGGTGGCTGCCGGGTCACCGAGGGAGCCCAGGCGGACTTGACGGATTGGCCGGGCTACACGCAGCGGGAGCTTGGGCGATTCAGCAGGGCATCCCGGCTGGCATTGCCGGCGGTGCGCGAAGCACTTGCTGGCGCGGGATTGCTGGATGCGGAAGGGCGCTGTGTTTTGGATCGTCTTGAGATGGTGGTCAGCACGACTGCTTGTGGGATGGAAAAAGGCGAAGGTTTTCTCAAGAGCGTGTGGGCTGGTGATTTTCGCGAGCAGCCTGCGCGGGTGGCCCGGTATCAGGCGCAGCAGCAAATTGCGGAAATCCAGCGGCATTTTGGTTTTGATGGTCCGGCGACGATGATCGCGAATGCCTGTGCGGGCGGTGGCAATGCGATTGGGCACGCGCTGGATTTGCTGCGCGCCGGGGAGGTGGGGCCGGTGCTTGCCGGCGGCTACGAGGCACTGTGTGAGCTGGTTTTTACCGGATTCGACAGCATGCAGTCGCTGGCACCCGAAGCGTGTCGGCCTTTCGATGTGAATCGCAATGGGCTGATGCTGGGCGAGGGGGCGGCATTTCTGGTGCTGGAGAGGGAGGAAAGCGCGCGGTCTCGCGGTGCCCGGGTTCTGGGTTATGTGGCCGGCTATGGCTCGACAACCGACACCGGCCATCTGACCCAACCCGCGCAGGATGGTGGCCCGCTCGAACAGGCGGTTCGCACAGCGCTCGAACAAGCCGGCCTGTCTCCCTCCCGCGTCGGATACCTCAACGCGCATGGCACCGGCACGCCGCTGAATGATGGAGCGGAAGCCGCTGTGCTCGCGCGCGTCTTTGGGGGCGGCCCGACCAGGATCAGCTCGACCAAAGCCGCGCTCGGCCACACGCTTGGTGCGGCAGGTGCCATCGAAGCCATCCTCACGCTTCAGGCTTTGCAAACGGGCTGCCTGCCCCCACAAATCCATCTGCAGACCCCGGAACCCGTCATTGCCGACATGCTTGCTGGCATGGATGAGCAGGTGTCCATCGAGGCTGCGATGAGCGTCAATCTGGGTTTTGGCGGCTCGAATGCCGCGCTGCTTTTTTTACGCGCATGAGCTGGTCGGTTCTTTCCTATGGAGTGGTTTCCCCTGGTGGGATGGGGGTGGATGCCCTTTCGCGTCCCTGGTTGCCGACAGCCACCCAGAGCGCGGACGGGACACGCCGTCACACCACCTTTCTCGTGGATCGGGAGGCTCCCGATCTGAAGCGATCCCAGCGCGAGCCACGGTTGCGTCGGGCCAGCCCGCTTTCCAGCTATTTGCTCGAGGCGGCCCGCCAGGCCCTCGAAGCAGCACCGGGCGTGGATCGCAAAAAAACCGGTGTGGTGGCGTCACTCTTTTTGGGATGCCTTGTTTACTCGATCCGATTTTACCGTCAGCTCACCGAGGATGGCCGCCGATTTGCCAGCCCGCTGCTGTTTCCAGAGACCGTCTTCAACAGCCCGTTGAGTCATGTGGTGACCACACTCGGCCTGGGCGGACCGGTTTATTCCCAGGTGGGCGACACCTCCTCCTGGGCCACAGCACTGCGCACCGCCGATTGCTGGCTGACCAATGGCAGCGCCGAACATGTCCTCGTCCTCGGCGCCGAGGAATTTGAGCCCCACGCCTTGGACGCCTTTCATGCGGCAGGCTTTTTTCGAAAACCCACGGCTGTCAGCGAAGGCGCGGGTGCTCTCCTCCTTTCGCGGGAAGGCCCGGGCGTCGCCTTGATGGGGGTTGCTGACGGCTATGCCTTTCACAGCAGGAATGCGGCGAATGGCGCCGCGACGCGCTGCCTCAGAAACTTTTCTGAAGAGATTCCGATTTTGGACACGGCGGTCGGTTGGACGCGGACAATCAAAATCCCGCCGGATCGTCCGGTCGTGGAGAACCTCGTTGCCAATCCCTGTCTGGCTGGCACCGCAGCTTTCGCCTGGGATACCATCCTCGCAGCGGAGATTTTGAAAAACTCCGCTACTCCGAAGAGCCTTGTGATCCCCTACTGGGGGCACACCCACCAATGCGCCGCCGCGCATCTGGCACGCCCTTAACCCAGGTTTTGTGGCGGCCTGGTCTGGCTTTCTGGCTGCAAATCCCGGTGGTCCGCCTTGGAGCCACCCCACGACTTCCACCCCTCGGTGGCCTCAAGCCGCAGCCATGACCAGACGGCTCCTCCGATGATTTTGAGCAAATGGGAAATCCGAAAATTGAAGCCTGCAAACAGATCCCGGCGACCCTGATTGTTTATTCCGAATCGTCCGGAGAGGTGGCGATGGTGTCCGATTGAGGCGAGTCGGCGATTGACGACCTTCATCAGCGCGTAAATCGGCAGAGCCTCGCGTACGGAAAACGCCGGGAAGGGCAGGAGCCGCGTTCCCTCAAAGAAAATGGGGCGTGCCACAAAAAGGTAATAGAGGGCGATGTCGAGGCGGAGGGCGATGCGCATCAGGTCGAAGTCTCCGAGGTAGTCGTATTTGTTTTCGTAGAGTGCCTCGAACATGCGCTGGTAGCTGGTCTCGAAATCGCGGTTGTGACCGGCGAGAACCGGCTCCAATGCCTCGCCTCGCCGCCAGGTCAGGATCGTCCGGATGGCTGCCGAAACGCTAAACGTCAGCCAGTCCATCCCCGGACTGTAAAAGGGGTCCAGGAACGCGGAAGCGTCCCCGGTCAGCACAAACCCATCCCCGGCCATCACTGTCGAGCGGTAAGGCAGGTGACGCCGAAAGTGCGCGTCTCCGGTCACTGGCTCTGCGGCACCCAACAGCTCGGCTGTGGCGGCATGACGTCCCAAAAATGCGCGCAGTTTTTCCGCCGGGCCCGCGTCTCCTTCCGGCCAGGAAGCTCGGCGGGGGTCAATGACCACGCCCACGCTGGTGTCTCCTCCCTTGAGCGCGATCAGCCATGCCCACCAGCCGTATCCCGTGAGGTGGTTGGTGGCCGTGCCGCGAATGCCCACAAACGGGCTTCCCAAAGACGGATGTCTGCTCACCAGTCCCGCGCTGTCCCAATCCGGAACGCCCCGAAAGCGCGCCCATGCGGAAAGCGTCGGGTGTGCATCAAAGCTGCGCCACCATCCGTGGGCGCGTGCCAGCAGGCAGCGCACCCCGGACGCATCCACCACCCAGCGCGTCCGGAGGGTTCGGGATTCCTCGCCTGCGCGAACCTTCAGGGTCTGGAGGGAGCCGCTTTCCAGATGGACGGATTCCACAGCGGCAGGCCGCAGAAGCTCGCTGCCTTCCGCGACCGCCCGCCGCAAGACCTCCTCGTCCAGAACGGCCCGATCCACCAAAAATGAAGGAACCGTCGAAAGATATTGCCCGCCGATCTCCGAGCACCCGCCCAGGTTCCCACTCCGCTCATTGGAAAACCAGAACCGCAACCCGTTTTTCGCCAGTTGGGTCTGCGTCAGAAATTGCGTCAGCCCCAGCACCCGGCAAAAAAAATACGCGCTGATTTCCACCGTGGCCTCGCCCACCCGCCGCTTGAAAGCGTCGTTTTTCTCGATGATCAGCACACGCAAGGACGGGTCTTCGCGCCTGAGCAGGAGCGCGGTGGCCGCCCCGGCCAGGGCACCACCCACCACCACAACGTCGTAATCGGCTGCTGCGTCAGTCACGGCACCAGACTATAATCTCGACGACACGCCGACAATCGCGCAGTTTCGCGCTCTTGAATTGGTTGCGCAAGAACTGGCTGACGTTGCTGCAGGTTGCATTTTCCATTTTCCTGATCTCTCGGGTATTTGGGGATGCCGGGCTTCGTCGTGAGGCGGTGGGTGTTCTTTCCCAGGCCAATCCGTGGTGGGTGTTGGGTGGGTTGGCGACGGTGCTGGCCAGCGAGTTGCTTTGTGCGGTGCGCTGGTCGCTCATGTTGCGGCTCTTTGATATACCGGTCGGGTTTGGGCGTGTCTGCGCTTTCTCGTTTGCGGGGCTTTTCTATTCGCTGCTGTTGCCGGGAGCGGGTGGAGGAGATGCCTTCCGCATCCTCTACGTGATGCGGCTGTATCCCGGACACAAACGCCGCGCGGCGCTTTCGGTCGTGGCGGATCGGCTCTGTGGCCTCGTCGCGCTCGCCGTGGCTCTCGGCGTCGTCGCCCTCCATCAGAACACATTCCCGCCGGGCAGCCCTGCGCGGCAGGTGCTCGCCGCCAGCCTGATCATTGTGTCCATCCCCGTCTTCCTGATTCTCATTTGGTGGACAACCACCATCCCGCGCGTGCAAAGGAAGGGGCTGTTGTTTGTTCCCGCCCGCTTCCACGCACCCCTCCTCGCTTTGGGAGAGGACTTTTGGAGCATCCTCCACCATCCCACAAAAATCGCGTTGGGCATTGCCGTATCCTGCGCGGCGCTTGCCGCACATTTTACTACATATTTTATCAGCTCGCTGGCCTTCGGCGTCCCCGTCGGACTGGCGGGCATGATTCTCATCATGCCCGTGGTGGATGCCCTCGTCCTCCTGCCCATCACATTTTTTGGAATTGGCCTGCGAGAAACGCTTTTCCAAAGCCTGCTCGGGGGCATGTTTGGGATCGCCCCCGGCACCGCTGCGGTCGTCGCCCTGGGTGGCTTCGGATTGCAAGCCGCCGTCGGCCTCCTCGGCGGCCTCCTCGTGCCATTCACAACGCCCCCCGCCCCAAAACGGCGCTGAGCGAGCCGTTGCTCAGTTTCCGGGCACTGGCGACCCTCTGGCCGGTTCCGGACGATGCGGGCTTGCGGTGCTGGAGGGTGTATTCCTTGTCGGCCTGTGGTCGCACTGTGCGCAAGTTGTCTCGCTTCGCCGGGCTGCGCTGGCTGGTTTATGGAGGAAGGGATTTGCGTGGAATGGGCTGTGGAGGATTGGGCGGGAGGTAGAGCCAACGGGCATCGAGGGCTTGGGCGGTATTTTCCCAGCCGGGTTCCTGGGCGAGGATGCGTTGGAGGGCCTGCATGCGGCTTTGATATGCGATGCCGTGTGACCACAGGTGGCCTTCGTAGCCGCAGAGCACGGGGTGGCCGAGGAGGATGGCGGGATTGTTGTATTCGGGGGTGGTGGCCAGGACGTCGTGTGGCGGGATGGACGCAAGGTCGCGGCGGGCCTGTTCGAGTTCGAGTCGGCCAATGAGCCGGTATCCGTGTCGGGCATCCAGGCCGCCGACCAGCGAGACCGCTCCGGAAAAAAACAGAGCTACAAGGCAGAGACCGCAGAGGATTTCTCCCCAGTGCGCGAGGACACCTTCCCAGAGGAAAGGAAGAACGATCAGCCATCCCCAGATCATGATTTTGACGTTATCCCACGGCCAGGGTGCAAACGCGAAAAGTGCGCAGGTGATAAGGAGGAAGAGACCGCTTCCAGTCAGGGCGCGGGTGGATGCATCGTGCTCGCGGTCGAATACCAACCGCCAGGCGAGGACACCCAGGAGCGGGAGTGCGATGCCAAAGTTGAGCATCCAGAACCAGACCCCGTCGCTTCCCTGCATCCATCCTGGAAGCCAGCGGATGCCGGTTTGCATGGAGAACCCGTCCGTGACCAGCCATGCGGATGCTGTGGCGACAGGGAAGGCAGCTCCGACAAACCTCACAAGAAGGAGCCGTTTTTTTGGAAGAAAAAGGAAGAGTGCGGCCAGGGACACGCTGAGCGCAAGGAAGGTCTGTGCGGAAAAGAGCGGCATGACGGCATAGAGAAGCCCCAGCACCCAGACGGGCAGGAGCGGCCCACGGTCGCTGCCCTCATCATCACCAAAACGCACCCGCCAGTCTGCGAGGAGGACCAATCCTGCGGGCAGGGCAAAGAGCAGTGCGGGCTGGGTCACGAAAACCGCCAGGAAAAGGTTTTTCCAGGCCAGATCCCCTTGAAAGTCCTCGAGGTGTCCCGTCGTGAAGAGAGCGAATCCGGCCAGTCCGCCATTGAACAACAGTCCGGCCAGGGTAAATGCGCGTCCCCAATTCCAGAGAGCCCAGCCGGCAGCCGCCGCTCCAAGCAGGCCGACCCAGACCAACCCCTTGGTCAGAGGGACTCCGACCAACATGAGGAGGCTGTTGAACAAATCCACACCGAGGTAGTAGGTGAGGGGTGTGCCTGCAAAGAAGGGGGTTTCGGGCCAAAGCGGGCACCCGCTGGCCAGGAATTGAATGAGTTGCAAGTGGAGGGCGATGTCTCCGAGATTGTTCGGCGAGAGAACCTTCCAGTCCGCACCGGACGGATAAAGCAGCCACAGAAACGCTCTTGCGGAAGCCAGGACAAAAACCGTCAACATGAACAAGTCGGGCACGGTGAGGGGCTGCGACGGGGCTTTGCGTGTCCCAAAAAATGCGAAGCACCCCGCAGCGGCTCCTCCCAAAAGCGATGCGAGCGCCTTCGCGGGCGAGAGTCCGCCCAGGATCATCCCGAGACCCAGGGCGAGACACACCGCTGTCGCGACAAAAACCAGGCCTGCCGCGACGACCCTCATGGTTGGGATGGTGAGCCGCCTTCCACCGCGGTCTCGCCAGGAAAAAGTTCCTGAAAATCCGTTTCTCGAAAAAACGCGACGCAGTCGCCCAGACCTGAGCGCAGACGGAAATCGCGCCGGTAGTAGCGGCCCTGCAGCGCAGCCTGTGCGCGCTGCGCCTGCTCGACCGGACAGACGACAAACGCGGGAGCCATCTCCCTGGGAATGTCGTCCTCTCCATAATAGCCAATGGACGTGAAATCCCCCAGCACCCACGGCAGCGGGTAGTAGCTCGAAAGAAAAATTTTGCCTGTGGCATGATAAAATCGCGGGTCGCGACGCGCTTTTTTGAGGAGCAGGCCGGTGACGCGACGGGCCTCCTCGTGGGTCTGCACGTACACGTAGGGGTGTGTGTCATCCGTGAAACGCCGAAAGTTCAGGTTCCCACTCATGGCCAGTGTCGGCAGGATGAGGGCCGCTGCCAAAACCCAATTCCAGGGTCGGCGCACCCGGTCGAGGAACCATCCGGCCACGAGGTAAAATGGCCAGAGCAACACGAGGAGGCACCAGGGAGTTTTGTAGGGGATGATCGAATAGGCGACGAGAGCACCCGCTCCAAAGATGGCCGTGTAGCGCACCCGCGCATCCACCCGGGTCAGCGCGAGGAAGCACCCGAGTACTCCGGCCAGTGCCGGCCACTCGAAGCGGGCCATGAGAGCCAGCCAGTAATAGTTCACTCCAAAAAATTCGTGGGAGGATTTTTCGTGTCCCCCGGGATGCAGGCCTGTCTGAAGCCACGGACGGAAAGTTTCCCACAGTCCGCTCAGTGCGCGGATGTCCATGAAAAAGCCCGAGTAAAATGCAATGAGGACGAGTGCGCTGGCCGTGCCCGTCTTGACGAAGTCCTGCCGCGTCCATTGCTGCGGGGCGAGGGGGACATGTGGCGCGGAAGCGACGGCTTTTTCCCAGAGCCACAGTGTGGGTATGGCCAGCGCGAAGGCGGTCAGGTGGACGATGTAGGTTTCCTTGGTCAGGATTTGCCCCGTGATTCCCGCCATCAACCACCACAGATCGGATTTGCCCCCCCTGCTCCACAACCCGAATATCCCGCGCAGTGTGATGACCAAAAACAGTACCATCCAGGATTCGTGAATCGAAGTGCGCCCGTAAAATACAAACGCGGGCGAGACCGCCATCGCCAGCGCGGCAAAGCGTACGGGGAACCTCCCCAGCCAGGGTGCCAGGGACAGGATCGCAAGGACGCTGCCGAGGGACGCCAGCACGGAAGGCAGCCGCAGAGCCCACAGGTTTCTCCCGAAGAGCGTCTGCGAAATAAAGACCGCGTACATGTGCAACGGCCCGTGGTAGTTGGTCGGGTCGTAATGGTAGTAGCCGGAGTCGGTCAGCCGGTCCGCAAACCAGCCATTGACGCCCTCGTCAAAATGCGGCGGCTTCGTGTCGAGTGCCCAGAACCGCGCAACCACCGCCAGCAGGAGGATGAGGAGCGCACTCCAGGGAACTTTCTCTCGACGAATCAGCACGGGACTGGAATAAATTCCGCCTCGCGCGAATTCAAGCCCGCTCGGTTCACTGCGTGCGCGAAACGCCAAAAATCACACAGAATGTCAGCAACATGGGCGGAATGGCTCACCCAGAGCATGGAATGGATCCGGGATCACGGTGCCATCGGCTGCGCGTGGTTTGTCGTCCTGTACGTGGTTCTCGGAGCGGTCTTTCTTCCTGGCTCGATCCTGACCCTGGGGGCGGGGGCGGTCTATGGCTGGGGGCTGGGAACCGTCCTGGTCGCCGTGGCCTCCACCCTCGGTGCGGCACTCAATTTTTTCACCAGCCGCTATGTGGCGCGCGGGTGGATCGAGCGGAGGCTCGAGTCGCGACCGCGATTTCGCTCGCTGGCCCATGCCATTGCCTCCCGAGGGTGGCCCCTGATCCTCCTGAGCCGGTTCTCACCAATTTTTCCACACAGCATCGTGAGTTACGCGGCAGGACTCACCCGCATCCGCGTGGGAACGTTTTTGCTGGCCTCCTTTGTCGGGTTCATTCCGCTGAGTCTGGCCTACTCGTATGCCGGGGCAATCCTCGGGAAATTTGCGCTGGCTCGTTCCGGTGCGGACGCGCAAGACCCGTTCACCACAGCCATCTGGGTGGCCAGCCTCGTCTTCACCCTCCTCGTCACCGCTCTGGGTGCACGCCTCGTCGCCCACGCCTTCCGCAATGCCGATTCCGCGCCGCCGCTCTGATCCCCAATTATTTTTCGACCTTCCAAAGCGAGAAAAACGCATTGGTGGCGACGGGTTTCAGGAAGGGGGGTGGGTTGTGGCGCGTCAGGCGCACGGCCATGGCGGCGTTTGTCCGGGAAGGCGGGAGGCTGAGGAGTGTCCCGGAGGTTTCGAGGAGTCGGTTGGGGTCGTCGCCCACGACGCCTGCGACCCCGCGTTCGGCGAGAAGCGTTTGGGCTCGTTCGGGTGAGGATTCCGTATAAAACCTTGCGGTAAAAACGATACCGGGGAGGCTTTGGTGGGAGCTGCCTGCGACGAAGGCTCGTCCGCTCCAGTAGGCCAGAGCGGGGCTGACCCACCACGGAGCGAGGATCGGCCCGGGTGGGAGCTGGCGGATGGGTTCGGTCAGCGAGCGTAGGAGGACGTTCTCGGCGCGCATTTCCTGGCGGCGTTGCCGGGATTCCCCTTCAGGAAAGAGGTCGCGGTCCCACGCGCTGGCCACCGGCCACAGAGAAACGACAAGGGTCGGCCACGCCAACCACGCAGACCGGAACCGCGCCAGGACGACAGGCAGAGCAAGGGCATAGCCAATGACCAGGAAATACCCCCACCTTGCAGACCAGAACGTGAGAGCCAGGAGCAAACCAAGCAGGGCCGCCAGAGCAAGAACCCTCCGTGATTTTTCGCGAAAACCCTGCCAGGCGAGGAGAGCAGGAGCCACCGGTGCCAGCCAGCCTGCCCATGCGACAATCCCCGTCCAGCCTGCGGAACGCAGCTCGCCGATGGTTGCGGCCCAGCTCCCAAAGTACGCGCGCACATCCGGGTTGGTCGGAGGCAGGCGCAGTCCGTCAAAGGTCAGGAAGGCGCAGCACAGAGCGCCAAACACCAATGCCGGACGCACCGCGTTTTCTAGGATGTTGCGCTGGAGAACGATGCCCCGCAGCGCAAGGCAAAGCACGAGCATGACCAGCGGCTCGTAGAGCGAAACCCACAGTGCCATGGCCCACGCGAGGGCGGAAATCCATCCCGCACGGCGCGAGCCATTCCAGAGTGCCCATTCGGAAACCAGCCCGACTCCCACCAGAAGCATGAGCAAGCCCTGATGGTCCGGTCGTCCAATGGAAAACCCGTGCGCCACGACCGGCGAGAGGGCCAGCATGGTGAGGGCCGCTCCGCCAAACTTCCGCCGCCAGGACCAAATGGCTGCCCCGACCAAAAATACCATGCCGAACACGGGAGAAATCCATGCGCCGGCGGTGTCGAGGCTCCCGGTCAGCCGCGACGCGCCCGCGATGAGCAGATCCAGCGGCGCTGTCGTGTGGGGAGTCACCCCCAGCGGAGCATTCTCGAAAGTATGGAACCGAAGGGAGGGGCCTTCCCCATGCAGGATCATCGCGGCGCGGGTCATTCTCGAGTAGCAATCCGGATCCAGAAAAAAAACCTTTCCGTCGAGAAAGACGTCCCCCCAGCGGCTGAGCTGGCCCAGGATTCCCAAGGTGACCAGCATGGCGAACACAAGTGCTCGGATTACTCGCAACAGGGCAGGCATCGGATGGGCAGGGGATGGGGACATGGGCAGCTACTGGCCAGGGCCTTCCTGGGGTGGGGGTGGCAGGCGGTAGAGCCGGATGGCCGGCTGGAGGTATTGGAGGAGACCGGCGGGCGCCTCCCACAGAAGTTCTCCGCGTGTAAAAACCTCCTCATAAAATGCCCGTCGGCGTTCGTATTCTGCGGCCTCCTCCGGGCGGGGCTGATGGGTCTTCAGGAAAAACCGTCCGTAGTCGCCCTCGGCCACCGCGACGTAAAAGATTCCGCGCTGCCGCAGGCTTGCAGGCGAGCCTTCATCCGCTGCAAAGAGCCTTCCTTGAACCCTCTGAGGAATCACTGTCGGATAGCCCTCGAAGCGCGGCTCTCCGGCGACCGGGAGTCCCACCCGCTTGTCCTGGACGATCACCGCATCCGGCGGCAGGGTGTTCCGTATAAACTCCGCAAGGCGGCTCCGGGTGTCTTTTCCAAACGCGAGGTCGTATTGTGCGGTCTTCCATGCTCCGAGCGCGATGGCCAGGGCGGCCACGAGCAGCGCCGCCCGGCGCAGGGTCTTTGAACGCAACAAAAAGGGTGCCAGGCCCGCTTGGAGAAGGAATAGAGCGGTCATGGGGAGGAAATAGCGGTGATGGGTTTTCGGCGAAAAAGAGAGTACGACGGTGTAGAGCAGCGGGAAGATGGCCAGCCCCCAGTGCCGCAAATCACCGGGCATCACCATCCGGCAGAGGGCCATTCGCGGCCACCAGCGACGACACAACCCATCGGACAGGAGGGCAGCGTAAAACAGCGCAATGAGCAGCCAGATGGCGGGATTGGTGGACTGACGAAACACCGCCCCATAAACCCCATGCGGCACCGGGCGCGTGAGTCCCTTGTGCCCCGCCACGGCATAATCCACTTCGCGGTGCAGGCTTGCGGAAAACGCGCTCAGGGATTCGAGCATGGGCTCGTTGATGGTGAGTGCGACAAGCGCGAAGCCTGTGAGGAAGGCCAGTGCGCCGGAGAGCCGTCGCCCACGTGGAGCGGCCCCCACTGCCAACACTCCAAAAGCCACCGTGAGGACGCCAATGTATTTTCCAGAAACCGCCAGCCCGCAAGCGCCTCCCAGAATCGCCATGCGGAGGATCTCCCCCCAGCCGGATCTCTCCGGCTTCCCCGGCCTAACGACTCCCACAAAGGCCGTCGCTGCCGCCACCACTCCCAGCAGGAGCGCAGGATCTTCCTTCATATAATGCGCCAGCTCGTAGATTTGATGATTGGTCAGCGCGAGCAGGCCGACCAGTGCGCCCGCACCCAGCCCCGCAAGGCGGATGGCAGCCAAGACCAGGAGCGCCGCAGCCGCCGCCGAAAAGACTGCGGAAGCCGTCCGTCCCGCTCGGACGATTTTGCGTTGGTCGGCCTCGGCGGGATTTTCTCCCGACAGGAACAGCCGCGAGGTTCTCAGCAACAGCAACGGGTGATTGAAATTGTATTCCGCGTTCTGGACCTGGCGGGTTTTGCTGGGTTCGTCAGGATGGTAAAATGCGGGGAAGTCGTTGTGTCGGGTCAGGAGAACCAGCCCGGCCAGAAAGACCCCGGCAATCAGCAACGCGGACGCGAGGTTCCCGAGCCGGGTGTGCGGATGAGCCAGGTTTTCAGAATGTGCGCCACTCACGCCACTACCCGTTCACGAAATTGCCGTGCGGGTCAAACCCGTTAATCCTTCCCCGTGGCTTGATGGATGGCATCGAGGAGGATTTGTTCGGTGAGAACTTCCGGGAGAATGAGAGGCGCCTGGGGGTTTCCTTCCGGATAAAGCACGTAAAAAGGAACACCCACCCGGCCAAATTGCGCCAGCGCGTCGGTGATCTCCGGGTTGGCATTGGTCCAGTCCGCCAGCATCGGGACGATGCCTGTCCGAGCAATGGCCTCCCGCACCGCAGGCCGGTCAATGGCAGTCTTTTTGTTGAACTTGCAGGTAATACACCACTCCGCAGTGAAATCCAGAAAGACCGCCCGCTTGTCTTTCAGCAAATCGTCCAGCGCTGCACGGGTGAAGGGCACCCACGGAATGCCGTCGGAGGAGGCCGTGGATCGCGCACCCGATGTGGCCGTCACTGTCGCCTGTCCGAACTGTACTCCGGCAAATCCCCACGTGCCAAGGCCCGCGATGAGGAGGGCGGCGACCAGCCCAAGGCTGCGCGCGCGAACACTCGAAGCCGGACCGCAGAAAGCCCCATAAATCCAGCAGGCCAGCCACAGGCAGAGCAGGAATGCACCGGCCCAAATGACCGCCTCCGCTCCCTTCTGGCTCCCCAGGATCGAGAGCAGCCACAGGAGGGTGGCCAGCAGAGGGAAGGCCATGAATTGCTTGAGACGCTCCATCCATGCCCCCGGTCGGGGAACCCACTTCAACCAACCCGGCTGCGCCGAAAGCAGCAAGTACGGCAGAGCCATGCCAAAGGCCACCGTGCCAAACATGACCAAAATCATCGCGGGCGTCTGGCTGAAGGCAAACCCCAGTGCCGCCCCAAGGAACGGAGCCGTACAGGGCGTCGCCAATAACGTGGCAAAAACTCCCTGAAAAAATGAGGCCCCGTAGCCGGATCCACTCCCGGCACTATCCATCGCCAGTGCCGCCCGCCCCGGCAATACAATCTCGAAGACCCCGAAAAGATTGAGGGCAAAAACAAAGACCACCGCGCTGATGGCCAGATTGAACCAAGGGTTTTGGAATTGAAACGCCCACGTGGCCCGTCCGCCCGCGCTCTGGATGAAGATCACCACCACGGCCAGCGCCAGAAACCAGGCAAAGATACCCGCCGCAAAGGCGAGGCCATGCAGGAAGATTTTCCTGGGGCTTTCGCCCGCCTGCCGGATAAACCCAAAAATTTTGAGGGAGATGACGGGGAGGACGCAGGGCATGAGGTTGAGAATGAGTCCGCCCAGGAATCCGTAAAGCAGTGCGGTGAGGAGGCTGGTTTGCGTGGCGATGCCTGCAGCCGGGGGTGTCGGCGCGGTGGCGGCAGGTGCCGAAGCCGACGAGGAGTTTTGCAGGGTCTCCGCGCCCGGCGAGGCGATGATCCAGCCCTTGCGTTCGCCATTTTTGGCGAGGAGCAATCCGTGAACAGGAATGGATGTCGGGATGGTGAGGGTGACCGTCTCTGCGGAGCGCACCGCGCGGACATTGACGCCCTCTGGCGTGAGGGTCAAAAAATCCAGCGTGGTTTCCGGAGGGACATTTTCCGCAGTGAGGGTGACGGCGTCGGGAGCGGTTTGCCAGGTGAGGGGAAAGGGGGGAGGGGTTTCCTCGGGAAGCGCCGCACGAAACTTGGCAAAAAGAGGCGCATGGGCCATGTCCGGCGCACTCGTGCCCACCGGAAGGGTCATCTCCAGATCCGCAAAACCGGGCACACAAATTTTTTCACAGACCAACCACGAAACTTTGGCTCTCAGGGTGAGCGATTTTTCCTCGATGTGGGCAGGCGGAGTGATCGTGGCCATCAGGAGCACCTGCCCCTTGTAACCAAAAGCATGAATGTCCCCCGGCTCAATGAACCGCCACGGCAGCGGCCACTGAATCGCCCCCGCCGAAAATCCCGCCGGCAGCCCCCACTCAACCTGCGTGGCCGCACCGGCATCCCCGCCGTTCTCCCAATAAGAATGCCACCCCT
This sequence comes from Terrimicrobiaceae bacterium, assembly GCA_021463905.1. Taxonomy (GTDB): domain Bacteria; phylum Verrucomicrobiota; class Verrucomicrobiia; order Chthoniobacterales; family Terrimicrobiaceae; genus JAJTZA01. The sequence continues at coordinate 14,845 of JAJTZA010000059.1, forward strand.
CGGCCATCTCGAGGAGGATGCCGACCGTAAAGGGCCGACCCGGCTCGATGGCCACCACCTCGGAAACAAGCCGCGCCGTCACCATCTCGCGCCCCTGAACCACCTGCGCGGAAGCGGAAACAATAGCCAGAAAGCCAACGGCCCAGGCCGCCAGCAGCAGTCCCTTCTTCACCTACTTCTTCGCTCCGTATGCGTTATTGCGATCCGCCGCAAAAAGATCCGACCCCCGGCGTTGCAGAACGAAGGTGTTGTTTTCACCGTGTTTGGACCAGGGACCATAGGGCACATCGCGCGCCTCGACGAATTTCCAATCGCACACGTCCTTGGTTCCAATCCCCAGATAGTCCCTCACAGCAGGCGAGACATCCAGCCCGGCACCCTGGTTCAGGTTGGGACGCGGACGCTCATGGCCAAACACATATTGGTAATGATCGGTGCGAAACGGTCCGCAGTCCTCCCACTGCGCATAGGCGATGCGGTTCCCTCGCCGGATGGCGACCCAGCGCCCCTTCAAAACCGACTGTCCCGGACGCACAAATGCCTGCTTAAACCAGGGGATGACCTTCGAGGCTTCGGGCTTGGTGGTGCCTCGGGTGGTGTCATTGTAAGGCAGTGCGACATAGAAGGGGTTTTCGCGTGGCACAAACCGCTTCGGGATGAAATTGGCGCGCTCACCCGGATCCGGGTTATCGTATCCACCAAAATTGCGGACCCAGTTGGCATCCCACGAGCTTTTGTGGTTGGGGGTCGGATTGTTGGCGGTCGGGCGCTCGCCAATCCAGAAGACTGTGGTGACAATGTTGCGTTTCCACGGGTAGCGGTTGAAACTCGAACGCACCCCTCCATTGACCACCACCTGCGGCTGCGCCTGGCTGATCGCATCGTCCCGCAGTCGCATCGCCGTCGCAATAAACTCCTCGCTCCTGCCAAACTTCGCCGAAGACCCGGAGGCCGCCGACCACTCCGCCGTCACCAAAAGTCCAACAATTCCAAGAATGGGGAGCAGGGCTTTCATGAAGAGGCAAATCCTCGTCCAATCCAGGAAGCAAAGCAAACAAAAAAACCGAATTTGAGATTTTCAGCTCATTCACCACCAGGATTGTGTGGGCATCGGCCCACGCTGTTTTTTTCGCAAAAAAAAATCGGTTCGTTGACTTTGGAGGTTTCCTCCTCTAACTGTTGGGCTTTCTTTTCTGTCCTGAAGTGACTCCCAACGAAGACTACATTGTCGAAATTCTGGTGGATGTGGGCCTGATCACCCGCAGCCAGGCGCAGGAGGCGAGAGCCAAAGCCCAAGACGGAGGTGGTGTGGTGAAGGTTCTCCTGGAGGAGGGGCACATCAGCCAGGAGGACGTTGGACGCACGCTGGCGGCGCAGAATGGCATGGAATTTCTGGATCTGGCGACGGTGGTTCCCGCGCCGGACGTCATCGAGGCGATGCCGCTTGAGTATGCGCGGCGTTATCGTGCGGTGCCCGTGCAGTTGCGCGACGAGACGCTGGTGGTGGCGATCAGCGATCCGATGGACATGGAGGCGGCGGACGCCCTGGCTTTTATTCTGAACCGGGACACGGAGTTTGTCTGCTCAACGCCGGATGCGATTGACCGGGCCATCAAGGAATTTTACGGGGTCGAGGAGGGTGCGGAAGCTGCTGAGAGTGGAGCGGTGATGCTCACCGAGGGGCTGGGAGAGGGTGAGGCGACGGAAGGCGATGCCCCGATTATCAGGATGGTCTCGATGATGCTCCTCGAGGCTTACAATAACCGCGCCAGCGATATTCATCTCGAGCCTCTCGAGAAAAAGTTCCGGGTGCGTTTTCGGATAGATGGTGTCCTTCAGGAGATGCCCTCTCCGCCGAAAAAATTGCATTCGGCCATCATCAGCCGCCTCAAGATCATGTCCGGCTCGATGAGCATTGCCGAAAAGCGGCTGCCCCAGGACGGGCGCATCCAGGTCAAGCTCGGCCAGAAAGCTCTCGACCTGCGCGTCTCGAGCATCCCAACCGTTTGCGGCGAGAGCATCGTCATGCGAATTCTCGACAAAACCTCGCTCATGCTGGGACTGCCCGATCTGGGATTCCTGAGCGATGACCAGGTCAAATTCGAGCACCTCATCAATCTCCCCGATGGCATCCTGCTGGTCACCGGGCCGACCGGATCAGGAAAGACCACGACGCTGTACGCCTGTCTGCACTACATGAACAAGCCCGACCGTAAAATCATCACGGTTGAGGAGCCGATCGAGTACCAGCTCTCGGGGATCAATCAGGTGCCGGTCAATGCGGATATTGGCATGACCTTTCCCGCCGCGCTGCGCTCGATTCTGCGTCAGGCACCCAATATCATCATGATTGGTGAAATTCGCGATCTCGAGACTGCGGGCATTGCCATCAACGCCTCGCTCACCGGGCACCTGGTTCTCTCGACACTCCACACCAATGACGCGCCCAGCGCTGTCGCACGTCTCGTGGACATCGGCATCAAACCCTTCCTGGTCTCAAGTTCGGTGCGCGCCATCCTCGCTCAACGGCTGGTTCGCAAGCTCTGCTCGAAATGCCGCGGCGCCGCCGAACTCAGCGAATACGAGGCCCGCACACTGAACATTGACACCCGGCAGATGGCCGAGGCGACCGTCATGCGGGCTGTCGGTTGCGAGGTTTGCCGGGGCAAGGGATACAAGGGCCGCATGGGCATCTTCGAGCTTTTCACGGTGGATGATGAAGTCCGGCACATGGTTAACAACAATGCGACCACGATCCAGTTGCGGGCACGGGCGCGCGAGCTGGGCATGCGCACGCTGCGGGAGGATGGTGTGCGGAAGGTTCTCTCCGGCATGACGACAGCC